>JAKDKQ010000128.1 GCA_030453295.1 Janibacter sp. | reverse complement strand
TGACGATCTGGTCCTGGTCGAGCTCGACGGCCTGCTTGGTGTAGCCGATGAAGGCGGCGACGTCGGAGCCGAGGAAGTTCTCGCCCTCCCCCAGGCCGACGACGAGCGGGCTGTTGCGGCGGGCGGCCACGACCGTGTCGGGCTGGTCCGCGTGCACCGCGAGGAGCGTGAAAGCCCCCTCGAGACGGTTGACGACCGAGCGCATCGCCTCGGCGAGGTCACCGGTCTGCGCGAAGGCTGCCGCCAGCAGCTGGGCGGCCACCTCGGTATCGGTCTCGGAGGTGAAGGTGACACCCTGCGCCAGCAGCTCCTGCTTGAGCTGGTGGAAGTTTTCGACGATGCCGTTGTGGACGACGGCCAGCTTGCCGTCCGAGCCACCACGGTGCGGGTGCGCATTCTGGTCCGTCGGGCCACCGTGGGTGGCCCAGCGGGTGTGGCCGATGCCCGTCGCCGCCGCTGGGATGTCTTCGCCCTCGAGGGCGGCGCGCAGATTTTCGAGCTTGCCGGCACGCTTCTCCGTGAAGACGGAGTCACCGGTGACGAGCGCGACGCCCGCGGAGTCATATCCGCGGTACTCGAGTCGCGCGAGGCCCTCCATGACGACGTCCAAGGGGCGGGCTCCGATGTCGGGCCCGACATAACCAACGATTCCGCACATGAGCGACAGGCTAACCGCCGGATGACCATCTGCTGAAAAGGTGAGACACAATGGGCGCGTGTCCACCGCCGCCACGACGAGTCTGCCCTCCCCCTTCGTCGAACTGGATCGCGAGGCGTGGGCCCATCTCAGGGAGAACCACCCCCTCAATCTCGACGAGGGAGACCTCGCCCGCCTGCGCGGACTGAGCGACCCCATCGACCTCGAGGAGGTGCAGGAGGTCTACCTACCGCTGTCGCGACTGCTGACCTTCTACGTCTCGGCAACAACCCGTCTGCACCGCATCACCTCCACCTTCCTCGGCGAACGCCCGCCCAAGGCCCCCTTCGTCATCGGGGTCGCCGGCTCCGTGGCGGTCGGCAAGTCGACGACGGCACGCATCCTGCGCGAGCTCATGCTCCGCTGGCCCGACACCCCCAAGGTCGACCTCATCACGACGGACGGGTTCCTCCTGCCCAATGCGGAGCTGGAGCGACGTGGGCTGCTGCAGCGCAAGGGGTTCCCCGAGGCCTACGACCGGCGCGCCCTGCTGCGCTTCATGTCCGCCGTCAAGGCCGGCCAGCCAGAGGTCTCCGCGCCGGTCTACTCCCACCTGACCTACGACATCGTCCCGGACGAGCGGATCGTCATCCGCCAGCCGGACGTGCTCATCGTCGAGGGGCTCAACGTCCTCCAGCCGCCCGGGACCCGCAGCGACGGGCGCACCGGCCTGGCCGTCAGCGACTTCTTCGACTTCTCCGTCTACGTCGACGCCAACCTGCAGGACATCCGCCGGTGGTACGTCGATCGCTTCCTGCGGCTGCGCATGACGGCCTTCGCCGACCCGCAGTCCTACTTCCACCGCTACGCGGACCTGAGCGACGAGCAGGCCGAGGCACGCGCCCTGCACATCTTCGAGACGATCAATCAGCCCAACCTGATCGACAACGTCCTACCGACCCGGGGCCGCGCCACCCTCGTGCTGACGAAGGGGGCGGACCACCAGGTCCGCCGCATCCGCCTGCGCAAGCTCTGACCTGCCGCAGCAGCGGCCCGACACAGCTCAGTACCAGTGCGGGCTCTTGCTGTCCCAGAAGGACTTGGCGCCACACGGGGTGCCGTAGGAGGCCTTGATGTAGTCCATGCCCCACTCCATCTGGGTGACCGGGTTGGTCTTCCAGTCGGGGCCGGCCGTGGCCATCTTGGTGGCAGGGAGGGACTGCGGGATGCCGTAGGCGCCGGAGGAGCTGTTGGTCGCGTCCCACTGCCAGTTGCTCTCACCGATCCACAGGCTGACCAGGCAGGACCATTCGCCCTCGCCCCAGCCGTACTCGCCGGCGAGCTCCTTGCCGTAGGGCGCCGGGTCGGCCTGGATCTGCTTGATCTGGTCGTCGGTGAACTCGCGCTGCGACATCGGCTTGGCCTTTTCGGCGGCCTTCTTCTTGTCAGCGGCCTTTTTCTTGGCGGCCGCCTTGCGCTTGGCTTCCGCCTTCTTTGCCGCAGCCGCCTTGTCCTTGCGCTCGATGGCGGAGAGGCGGTCCTGCTCACGCGAGGCGCTGCGGGAGACATTGGTGACGCGGCGGCTCTCGGCCAGTCGCGCCATGTCGGCCTGGGTCGACTCGGTCGCCGTGGCCGAGGCATCCGCGGCCGGCGCCCCCATGGCTGCAGTCGTCTGGTCGGAGGAGTGCGAGGGGTCACCGATGGCGACGGTCGCTCCGACCGACCCGAGCATCGCGACGGCGATGGCCCCGCCCACGACGGGGCGACGCACGGCCGCGACAAGACCCGAACGCTTGCGAGCGTGGCGTGCGGCACCGTGCCTGGGCGCGTAGTTCTGCGAGCTCACGGCACCAGTTCCTTCCATGGGACAGCCACTCACGAGGAGTGGCTGTTGGTGTGCCGGGCGCGATCAGGAGAGCGGCCGGCCGTTATCTGTTTGAGACCTTAACGGATGTGGTGTCGGGCACGCAAAGGAGGGTGTGGACGATCACGTCCGCGCGCAGGGAGGCCTCGCACCACGACGGGCGAGACCTCCCTGCGTGGGCGGGATCAGACCTCCAGCCCCTCCAACAGATCGGTCACGAGCGCAGCAATCGGGCTGCGCTCGCTGCGGGTCAACGTGACGTGGGCAAAGAGGGGGTGTCCCTTGAGCGTCTCGATGACGGCTGCGACGCCGTCGTGTCGGCCCACCCGCAGATTGTCGCGCTGGGCAACATCGTGGGTGAGGACGACCTTGGAGTTCTGCCCGATGCGCGACATCACGGTGAGCAGGACATTGCGCTCCAGACTCTGCGCCTCGTCGACGATGACGAAGGCATCGTGCAGGCTCCTCCCGCGGATGTGGGTCAGGGGCAGGACCTCGAGCATGTCGCGGTCCATGATCTCCTCGACGACCTCCGTGGAGACCACCGCGCCGAGGGTGTCGTGCACCGCCTGCGCCCACGGGCCCATCTTTTCGGACTCGCTGCCGGGCAGGTAGCCCAGCTCCTGGCCACCGACGGCGTAGAGCGGCCGGAAGACGATGACCTTGCGGTGCTGACGGCGCTCCATGACCGCCTCGAGTCCGGCGCACATCGCCAACGCGCTCTTGCCGGTGCCGGCCCGCCCGCCCAGGCTGACGATCCCCACGTCGGGGTCCAGCAGCAGGTCGAGGGCGATGCGCTGCTCGGCCGAGCGTCCGTGGAGGCCGAAGGCGTCGCGATCGCCCCGCACGAGACGCACCTGCTTGTCGGCCCCGACCCGACCCAGGGCGCTGCCCTTGGGCGAGAGGATCTTCAGACCCGTGTGGCAGGGCAACTCGGCGGCCGCCAAGTGCTCGACGCGACCGGTCTCGTAGAGATGGTCGACGTCCTCGGCCGTCATCTCCAGCTCGGCCATGCCGGTCCAGCCCGAATCGGACGGGCGCTGCTCGTAGCGGTACTCCTGCGCATCGATGCCGACCGCCGACGCCTTGACCCGCATCGGCAGGTCCTTGGAGACGATCGTGACCTCAGCACCCTCGAGGGAGAGGTTCTTGGCGACCGCGAGGATGCGGGTGTCGTTGTCCCCCAGCTGGAACCCGGACGGCAGCGAGCGCGGGTCGGTGTGATTGAGCTCGACGCGCAGTGTGCCGCCGTCCTCACCGACCGCCACCGGAGCATCGAGCCGGCCGGCGGAGATGCGCAGGTCGTCGAGGTGGCGCAGGGCGGTCCGGGCGAAGTAACCGAGCTCCGGGTGATGACGCTTGCCCTCGAGCTCGGTGACGACGACGACCGGCAGGACGACTTCGTGCTCCTTGAAGCGCAGCATCGCGCGCGGGTCGGACAGCAGCACCGAGGTGTCGAGCACATAGGTGCGCAGGCCTTCGTCCTGGGGCGGGAGGTCCACGGGGTCGGGCGCGCCATCGGGCTGCGTGCCAGAGGGGGTGACGGTCTGGGTCATCAGGTCGTCCACGTCGTTCTCCTCCACGGGCGCCGCGCCGGCAGGCGCGTGCGCGCCTACTCTCGGTGCTGGTGCCGGGACCGGGCCGACCATGCGATCGGGGGCCGGGTCCGGCCCCTTCTCGTGAGCGTGAGCTCCATGACTGAGGCCTCCCGGACGGCCTGCGTGGTGCAGTCCGTCACGATCAACGTACGGCCGCAGTCGTGCCACGACGAGGCACATCGGGGGCGTGTCGGCGACTGCTTCACGATGTTCACGCCCTGGTCACCTCAGGTGCCACATGCGCCCCTGCCGCCCCATGGTTGCAGGGTGTCGACGACAGGGTCAGGAACCGAAGCGGCGGTGCCGGTCGGCGTAGGCGCGCAGTGCTCGCAAGAAGTCGACCCGGCGAAACTCCGGCCAGTAGACCTCGCAGAAGTAGTACTCGCTGTGCGCCGACTGCCACAGGAGGAACCCGGAGAGTCGCTGCTCCCCCGAGGTGCGGATGACGAGGTCGGGATCGGGCTGACCCTTGGTGTAGAGGTGGCCGCTGATGTCCTCGACGGTCAGCTCCCGAGCGACCTCCTCGAGGGTGGCGCCCTCCTCGGCGCGGTTGCGCAGCAGCGAGCGCACGGCATCCGCGATCTCCTGGCGTCCGCCGTACCCGACGGCCACGTTGACGATGAGCCCGTCGACGGTGGCGGTCTCCTCCTCCGCGCGACGCAGTGCCGCTGCCGTCTGCACGGGAAGCATGTCGAGCGCTCCGGCGGCGTGCAGCTGCCACCGCTGCGCAGAGGCGAGCTCGGCGACCAGTCCCTCGATGATCCGCAGGAGGAGGTCCAGCTCCTGCGGCGGACGGGTCAGGTTGTCGGTCGAGAGCAGCCACAGGGTGACCACCTCGACACCGGACTCCTCGCACCACTCGAGGAAGCTGCCCACATTCGCTGCGCCGGCGCGGTGCCCGTCGTCGGCGTTGGCCCCACGAGCCTTGGCGAAGCGTCGGTTGCCGTCGACGATCATCCCCACGTGCCGCGGCACCGAGGCGGGATCGAGCTGGCGGACGAGCCGGCGCTCGTAGGCGGTGTAGAGCAGGTTGCGCACTCGCGGTGTCCCTTCGGGCGAGGTCAGTGCGCCCAACCTACCGTCGCCTCCTGACCACCTCCGGCGAGGGCGTGGACGTGCTCCACGCCATGGCCAACCTACGGGCGCGTAGGTTACCGTCATTGTCATGGAGTCCCCCCGCACGGAGATGAAGGAGCTGGCCACCGAGGTCGGCGAGCACGTCGATGCCTTCGTCGAGGCGGTCAAGCCCCACCTGCGCGGCTGGCTCCACCTCGTGATGGCGCCGTTGGCCCTCATCGGCGGGTTGATCCTGACCTCCACCGCACCGACCCAGGGTGGCCGGATCGCGGCGATGGTCTTCACGATCACCGCGGGACTGCTCTTCGGCACCTCCGCCCTCTATCACCGTGGCAAGTGGGGCGGTCGGATGGCGGGCGCACTGCGGCGGTGGGACCACGCCAACATCTTCCTCATCATCGCGGGGAGCTACACCCCCTTCGCGCTGATGCTGCCGCGCAGGCAGGCCATCACCCTGCTCGTCATCGTCTGGAGCGGCGCCATCATGGGTGTGCTCTTCCGCGTCCTGTGGATCGGTGCGCCGCGCTGGCTGTACGTCCCGGTCTACGTCGCGCTCGGCTTCGTCGCCGTCTTCTACATCAAGCCCCTGCTGACCCACGGAGGCTGGACGATCCTCGCCTTCGTGATCGCCGGCGGCGCGCTCTACACGGCCGGGGCCATCGTCTACGGGTTCAAGCGCCCCAACCCGTCACCGCGCTGGTTCGGCTTCCACGAGATCTTCCACGCATTGACGGTGCTGGCCTTCATCTCACACTTCGTCGCGGCGACCTTGGCCCTCTTCGGGCCCATCGCCCAAGCCAGCTGACCGGTCCTGATCGGCGAGGTCGACCTCCCGGGCCCGCTCGGCCATCTCCTGCCGGGCCCGCTCCTCCTCCACCCGGCGCTCCTGCTCAGCGCGCTCGGCAAGGTTCATGCGGCGCAGTCGCGTGAACATGTTGCGCATGAGCAACCACA
>JAKDKQ010000127.1 GCA_030453295.1 Janibacter sp. | reverse complement strand
ACGATGCCATAACAACCGGGGGGGTCCGCCAATCGTGCGTGACGGCGGACACCCCTCGTGGTCCGTCAGGCGCCGGGGACCGTCCGGTCGATCTGCATGACGACGGCCTTGGGCTCGGTGAAGAACTCCCGGCTGAAGTTGCCACCCTCACGTCCGACGCCGGAGTCACCGACACCGCCGAAGGGGGTGCGCAGGTCGCGGATGAAGAAGCAGTTGACCCAGACCGTGCCCGCCTTGAGGTTGGAGCTGACGCGGTGGGCGCGCGAGAGGTTCTCGGTGAAGAGCATCGCGTTGAGCCCGTACCGGGTGTCGTTGGCCAGGTGGACGGCCTCGGCCTCGGTGTCGAAGCGGTTGACGACACAGACCGGACCGAAGATCTCCTCGCAGTACTGCTTGGAGTCCAGCGGCAGGTCGACCAGGACGGTCGGCCGCACGAGCCAGCGGCCGTCCTCGTCGACACCGCCGGTGAGCATCCGCCCGCCCTGCTCCTCGATGCCCTCGAGGTAGCCCGAGACCTTGTCGAAGTGCTTCTTGCTCGCGAGCGAGGAGTACTTGACCTCCGGGTCGAAGGGGTCGCCGATCGTCAGTGCCTCGGCGGCCGCGACGAAGCGCTTCATGAACTCGTCGTAGATGCCGGACTGGACGTACAGGCGCGAGCCCGCGAGGCAGATCTGCCCCGAGTTGCGGAAGATCGCCTCGACAGCCCAGTAGACGGCATTGTCGATGTCCGCGTCGTCGAAGACGATGTTGGCGCCCTTGCCGCCGAGCTCGAGCGAGACGGGGGCCAGGTGGGTGGAGGCCGAGGCCATGACCGCCTTGCCGGTCGTCGACGAGCCGGTGAAGGTCACCCGGTCGACGCGGTCGTCGGCCGTGAGGGTCGACCCGGCCGGCGCACCGTGCCCGTTGAGGACATTGAGGACGCCCGGGGGGAACCCGGCCTCGACGGCCAGCCGACCCAGGAGGGTCACCGACGCGGGGGTGTCCTCGCTCGGCTTGATGATGCAGGTGTTGCCCCAGGCGATGGCAGGCGCGATCTTCCACGTGGCCATCATCAGCGGGAAGTTCCACGGGGAGATCGCCGCAACGACACCGACGGGACCGAACTCGCTGTATGTGTGGTGACCCGACGGCATCGGGTAGACCTCACCGGTGTGGTCACGCTGGTGGTCGGCGAAGAAGCGGAAGTTGGCCACCGACCGGCCCACGTCGTGCTTGGCCTGGGCGAAGGGCTTGCCCATGTTGGTCGAGTCGAGCGTGGCCAGGTCGTCGGCCCGCTCCTCCATGAGGTCGGCGAGCTTGTGGATCGCTGCGGCGCGCTCGGGCCCGGTCATCCGTGGCCACGGGCCCTCGTCGAAGGCCTTGCGCGCACTGGCGATCGCCCGCTCGGCGTCCTCGGCGCCACCCTCGGCGGCCTGGGCGAAGACCTCCTGCGTGTAGGGGTTCCACACGTCGAAGCGCTCGCCGGAGAGGCTCTCGACCTCAACGCCATCGATGATGTGACCGAAAAACTGGGTGCTCATGACGGGCTCTCCTGGGGGTCTGCTGCCTGGGCAGCCTTGCGCTCGGTGATGGTGATGTCACCAGCGGCGAAGTGATCGGTGGGGATCTCGTTGACGAGGACCCGGATCGCCTCCTTGGGCGCGACACCGGTGTCGACGAGGGCCTGGGTGATCCCCGAGATCATCGATCGGATGGTCTCGGGGGTGCGCCCCTGCGTGAGGGTGACCTGGACGATGGGCACGTCACTCGCCCCCGTGGATCCGCACGGAGCCGAGGTTGGTGAAGTGCAGCGAGATGGAGGACCCGGCGGGCGCAAAGTAGGCGTCGGTCATCCCGCCGGTGAGCACGATCCAGCCCGGCTCGATGGCGTGACCGCGCTTGGCGAGGTCGTTGGCGGCCAGCGCGAGCGCCTCACCCGGGTGGCCCTGCACCGCAGCGCCGGTCGCCGAGTCGACGACCTGTCCGCCGACCTCGACGAGCACGGCCTCGGTCGACAGATCGAGGGCGCTCGGCGGCACGGACACCGGACCTGTGACGAAGGCACCCGAGCTCGCGTTGTCGGCGATGACGTCACCGGCGGCGAACTTGAAGTCCTTGTAGCGGCTGTCGATGACCTCGGCACCGCCGAGGACCTGGTCGACGGCCGCCATCGCCTGCGCGGCGGTGACCCCGGGTCCCTCGAGCCGCTCGCCCATGACGAAGACGATCTCCGGCTCGATGCGCGGGTGGATCAGCTTGTCCTGCGGCACGGGGTCGCCGGCCGGCAGGATCATCGCGTCCGTGAGCCACGCGACGAAGGGGGTCTCGACGCCCATGCGCTGCTGCTTGGCCCGCGAGGTGAGCCCCAGCTTGATGCCGATGAGCTTTTCGCCACGGTCGAGGCGGCGCTGCAGGGTGAGGTCCTGGATCTCGTAGCCGGTGGCCACGTCCAGCTCGGGCCACTCGTCGGTGAACTTCACCCGGTCGCGGCGCTCGTCCTCGCAGGCCAGGAGCTCGGTCGCGACCGACTCCACATCCCATGCCGCCATCAGACGCTCGCCTTCTTCTTGCCGTCGCGCAGCTCGAGCGCCACGTCGATGATCATGTCTTCCTGCCCGCCGACGTAGCCGTACTCGCCGACCTTCATCAGGATCTCGTGGGCCGGGACGCCGTAGCGCTCGGCCGCCCGCTCCGCGTGGAGCAGGAAGGAGCTGTACACACCGGCGTAGCCCTGGGTGATCGAGGAGCGGTCCATGATCGGCATGCGCCGGATGAAGGGCTTGACGACGTCCTCCGCAGCGGCCAGGACGCCGTTGATGTCGACGCCCGTGCGGATGCCGAGGCGCTCGAAGGAGGTGGCCAGCACCTCGGTGGGGGAGTTGCCCGCACCGGCGCCGAGGGCGCACAGCGAGCCATCGATCTGCCGGGCGCCGGCCCGGTAGGCCAGGACGGAGTTCGCGACGCCGAAGGACATGTTCTGGTGGCCGTGGTAGCCGACCTGGGCGTCGTTGCCGATCTCGGCGACGATCGCGGACACGCGGTCCGAGACGTCCTCGAGGATCAGGGCGCCGGCGCTGTCGACGACGTAGACGCACTGGCAGCCGGCGTCGACCATGATGCGGGCCTGCTTGGCCAGCTCCTCCGGCGGGATCATGTGGCTGAGCATGAGGAAGCCGACGGTCTCCATGCCGAGCTCGCGCGCCGCGCCGAAGTGCTGGATCGAGACATCGGCCTCGGTGCAGTGGGTGGCGATGCGCGCGATCTGGGCGCCCATGTTGTGCGCCTCGTGGAGCTTTTCCACGGTGCCCAGGCCCGGGAGCATGAGGACGGCGATCTTGGCCTGGTGCGCCTCGGCCACCGCGGCCTTGATCAGCGACATCTCGTCGACGGCGGAGAAGCCGTAGTTGAAGGAGGATCCGCCGAGGCCGTCGCCGTGGGTCACCTCGATGACCTGGACACCGGCGTCGTCGAGGGCGCGGACCGTGGTGCGCACCTGCTCCTCGGTGAACTGGTGGGACATGGCGTGGGAGCCGTCGCGCAGGGTGGTGTCGGTCAGACGGACGTCGACGTCCCCCGTGAACTCGGGGATCGGGTGGGTCATCTGGGTGCTCATGCGGGGACCTCCTGGCCAGTCGTGGCGGCTGCTGCATCCGTGGCGACCCAGCCGGAGTCGACCCCGAGCTTGTGGGCCACCATCATGTCGCCCACGCGGGCGGCGGCGGACGTGATGATGTCGAGGTTGCCGGCGTACTCCGGGAGGTAGTCGCCGCGACCCTTGACCTCGATCGGGACGGTGACGCGAGCCATGCCGTTCCACAGGTCGCGGGCGTCGTCGAACTGCGGGTCGGCCCGCAGGTGGTACCCGGGCACGTACTCCTGGACCCGGGCGACCATCGCGTGGATGGACTCCTCGAGCTGGTCACGCAGGGCGCCCGCCTCGGCCGCGGCCTGGGGGATCGCGCAAAAGACGGTGTTGCGCATCATCAGCGGCGGCTCGACGGGGTTGAGGATGATGATCGCCTTGCCGCTCTTGGCACCACCGACGACCTCGAGCGCCTCGCTCGTGGTCTCGGTGAACTCGTCGATGTTGGCGCGGGTGCCCGGGCCGGCCGACTTGCTCGAGATCGAGGCGACGATCTCGGCGTAGGGGACGTCGACGATCGAGGAGACGGCGGCGACGATCGGCGTCGTGGCCTGGCCACCGCAGGTGATCATGTTGACATTGGTCGCGTCGAGGTTGAAGTCGAGGTTGACCGGCGGGCAGAGGTAGGGCCCGACGGCGGCGGGCGTGAGGTCCACGGCGAGGATGCCGGCCTCCGCATACTTCGGCGCGTTGGCCTGGTGGGCCTTGGCCGAGGTGCACTCGAAGACGACGTCCGGCAGCTCGTCCTGGGCGAGGAGCCAGTCGACGCCCTCGTGGCTGGCCTCGAGGCCGAGCGTCTTGGCGCGGCGCAGGCCGTCGCTGCTCGGGTCGACGCCCACCATCCAGCGGGGGTCGAGCACCTCGGAGCGGCGCATGAGCTTGAACATCAGGTCGGTGCCGATGTTGCCGGGGCCGACGATGGCGGCAGTTCCCTTGGTCCTGGTGGTCATGGGTGCACCTTTCACTTGTCTGCGAACACGGCGGTGACGCTCCCGAGACCACCGAAGGTCGCGGTGAAGACGTCGCCCGGCGCGACGGGGACCATCGAGGTGACGGACCCGGGGAGGATGACGTGGCCGGCCTCGAGGGTCGTGCCGAGGGCACCGACCGTGTTGGCCAGCCACACGAGGCTGGTGATGGGGGAGCCGAGGACGGCGCCACCGGCGCCGGTCCCGACGACCTGGGAGTTGCGGGTGAAGACGCAGCCGGTGAGGCGCAGGTCGACGTCCTCCAGGCGGGTGGGCGTGGAGCCGAGGACGAAGCCGCCGGAGCTGGCGTTGTCCGCGATGGTGTCGACGAGCGTGATCTTCCAGTCGGCCACGCGGCTGTCGACGACCTCGAGGGCCGGCAGCACGTAGTCGACCGCGTCGATGGCCTCGGTGACGGTGACCCCGGGCCCGGTGAGCGGCTTGCGCAGGACAAAGGCGATCTCGGGCTCCACGCGCGGCTGGAGGTAGGTGTCCAGCGGGATCGGCTGGTGCTCCAGGTGGGCGAAGTCGTCGGTGAGGTGACCGAAGTCGGGCTGGTCGACACCGAGCTGCTTCTGCATCGCCAAGGAGGTCAGACCGACCTTGTGGCCGATGATGCGCCGTCCCGCGGCGGTCCAGGTGCGGACCTGGGCGAGCTGGATCGCGTAGGCGTCCTCGACGGTCAGGCCGTCGAACTGCTCGGTGAGGGGAGCGATCGGGGTACCGCTCTCGTAGGCCTGCAGCAACAGCTGCGCGGCCTTGGCCTGGTCGGGGGTGGACTCCATGGTGGTCACGCTAGGACTGCCCTTCGTGGGTCGGGGGAGTCGTTCCCGCGGGGGGAACGTGGCTCAAGTGGTGTGGCGGGTCAGGGGACGTAGCTCTTGGCGATGCGGTTGGCGGCGGCAGTGAGAAGGGGGACGACGCGGCGCAGGTCGGCCTCGATCAGCGGTGTCGGGCCGAGGACCGAGATGGACCCGACCGCCATGCCGCGCGAGCGGATGGGGACGGCCACCGAGCTGGCTCCGCCGAATAACCCCGAGTGCAGGACCGCGTGCCCACGACGGCGCACGTCGACGAGTGCCGCGTCCCACTCGGAGGCCCGGCGGATGGTGCCGCGCGCCTTGGGCGGGAAGCCCGCCTCGCGACGGTCGTGCTCGACGGTCGGGTTGAAGGCCGCGATGGCCAGGCCCGCGCTCGTGCAGTGCGCCGGCTGGCGGCGACCGCTGTGGCCCAGGATCCGGACCCCGTCCATCGACTCGATCCGCTCGACATAGACGACGTCCGCGCCATCGGGCACGCCGAGGTTGACCGTGTGACCGGTCTGCTCGGCGACGGCCTGCATGACCGGCAGCGCCACGTGACGCAGGCCGTTGCGGGCGTGGGAGAGCATGCCCAGCTCGTAGAGGTGCAGACCCAGCCGGTAGAGACCGTTGGCGTCCTGCTCGACGAAGCCGCGCCCGGCGAGGGTGCTGAGCACCCGGTGCGCGGTCGACTTGGCGACCCCCAGCCGCCTGGCGACATCGGAGACCCCGAGGGCCGAGTCCACGGCGAAGCACTCGAGGACGTCGAGGGCCGTGCCGACCGACCGCAGCCCACCGGCAGGGGTGCGCTTGGGGGTCGAGGTGCACCAGGCATCCTCGGAGGCTGTCTGCGGGAAGG
>JAKDKQ010000126.1 GCA_030453295.1 Janibacter sp. | reverse complement strand
CCGTCACCGACGACGAGGCACTGGCTGATGATCGGGTGGGCGCGCAGGCGGTCCTCGAGGACGCCGGGTGCGACATTCTTGCCGCCCGCGGTCACAAGGATCTCCTTCTTGCGACCGGTGATCTTCAGGTAGCCGTCCTGGTCGAGCTCACCGAGGTCGCCGGTGCTGAACCACCCGTCCTGCAGCGCGTCGAGGGTGGCCTGCTCGTTGTCGTGGTAGCCCTTGAGGACATTGAGGCCCTGGATCAGGATCTCGCCGTCGTCGGCGATCCGGATGGAGACGCCGGGCAGCGGGGGACCGACGGTGCCGATCTTGACCTTGTCGGGGATGTTGACGGTCGCCGGTGCCGTGGTCTCGGTGAGGCCGTAGCCCTCGAGGATGGTCACGCCGATCCCGCGGAAGAAGTGACCCAGACGGGTGCCGAGCGGGGCACCGCCGGAGACGGCGTACTCGACCTTGTTGCCCATCTTGGCCCGCAGCTTGCTGTAGACGAGCTTGTCGAAGACGGCGTGCTGCGCCTTGATCTTCAGCGGGAGCTTGCCGGTGTCCTGGCCCTCGGACCAGGCGATGGCGACGTCGGAGGCGCGAGCGAAGATCTTGCCCTTGCCGTCGGCGGTCGCGGTCTCGTTGGCCTTGTTGTAGATCTTTTCGAAGACCCGCGGCACGGCGAGGATGAAGGTCGGCTGGAAGGCCTGGAAGTCGTCGAGGATGTTGGCGATGTCAGCGCTGTGACCCATGCGGCGATTGGCCGTGATGGCCAGGACCTGGATGAAGCGGGCGAAGACGTGCGCCAGCGGCAGGAAGAGGAGGGTGGAGGCGTCCTCCTTGTTGAGCACCTCGCCCAGCTTGGCGATGGTGTTCTCGGACAGGCCGAGGAAGTTGTCGTGCGTCAGCTCGCAGCCCTTGGGACGGCCCGTGGTGCCGGAGGTGTAGATGATCGTGGCGATCGACGCGCGCGTCTGCCCGTCGATGCGCTCCTGCAGCTGCTCGTCGGTGACCGCGGAACCGGAGGAGGAGATCGTCTCGAGGTCACCGTTGTCGATGACGAAGACCTGCTCGAGGCTGCTGATGTTGCCGCGGGCCTCCTCGGCGACGGCAGCGTGCTTGGTGGTCTCGACGACGAGGAACTTGGTGCCGGAGTCCTTGACGATCCACTCGACCTGCTCGACGGAGCTCGTCTCGTAGATCGGGACGGGCACGCCACCGGCGGACCACGTGGCGAAGTCGAGCAGGGTCCACTCGTAGCGGGTGCGGGCCATGATCGCCAGCCGGTCGCCGACTCCCAGCCCCTGGGCGATCAGACCCTTGGCGAGGGCACGGACATCGTTGTCGAACTGCGCGGCGGTGACGTCGCGCCAGGCGTCGTGCTCCTTCACGGTGAAGGCCACCCGCTGAGGGTCCTTGCCCGCATTGCGACCCGGCAGGTCCGCCAGGGAGTCGTTGGGGTCGCCCTCGATGATTCGGGGCATCACGCTGTCGTTCACGGGATCTCCTTCGTTCGCCGTCCCAGCCAACCTCCACCGGGGGCTGGCCCGCGCATGAGACTACCTGTGACGCTTCGCGCGCCTCACCCCGACGATTCCGTGACGGTGGCCATATTCTTCGCTGACGTCCACCCCCGTCGAGAGGTTCTCGTGCTCCTGCGTCATCACCGACCCATGGTCGACATCGTCGACGAGACCTTCGTCCGCGCCGCGCCGCAGACCGTGCGGGCCGAGCTCGACCAGCCGGGGGTGCTCGAGCGGCTGTGGCCGGGGCTGCAGCGGGAGACCGTGCAGGACCGGGGGACGAAGGGGGTGCGCTGGCGGTGCACGGGCGAGGTCGACGGCCGACTGGAGATCTGGTTGGAGGCGTCGGGCGGAGGAACGATCGTCCACCACTTCGTCCATGGTCGTGGTCAGGGTTCGCCGACCCGGTGGACGAAAGCCCATCGTCGCGCGTGGAAGCAGGGACTCAACGAGATCAAGGATCGTCTCGAGGGCCGTTCGCGATAGTGTCGCCCGCATGGCCGACAGCACCCGCTCCAGCATCGTGGTCGACGCCTCGCCCGGCGAGGTCCTCGACATCATCGCCGACCTCGAGGCCTACCCCGAGTGGGCCAAGGAGATCAACAAGGTCGAGATCCTCTCCGAGGACGGCGACGGATGGCCGGACCAGGCAGTCTTCACCCTCGACGCCGGGGCCATCAAGGACACCTACACGCTCGACTACGCCTGGGACATCGACGAGGACGGGACCGGCGTCGCATCGTGGACCCTCGTCAGCGCCACGATGCTCAAGGCGATGGACGGCTCCTACACCCTCGCCACCAAGGGCGAGGGCACCGAGGTGACCTACGAGCTCACCGTCGACGTCAAGGTGCCGATGCTCGGCATGCTCAAGCGCAAGGCTGAGAAGGTCATCGTGGACACCGCGCTGCGCGACCTCAAGAAGCACGCCGAAGCCTGAGGACCGTGCGAGCCCACCTCGTCGTCGGCGGAGGCGACCACAGCTCCGCCGTCACCGCATCGGTGCTGGCCGGGCTGACACCCCACCACCGTGTCGCGCGAGCCAGCAGGCTCGACGGACCGGCGGACCCGGTGATCGTCGCCATCGAGACCCATCTCGACCGTCTGCTCGCCGCGCTCGACCTGCCTGCACCGGTCGTCGCGGACCTCATCGCCACCGTGCTGCCCACGGAGCTGCCGGCCCTGCTCCGCCTGGCCCGAGGGCTCGCTCAGGCAGAGACCACGGGCCATGAGCTGGTCGTGGACGTCGACATCGAGGTCGCCCGGCTCCTCGACGTCCCGCAGCGGGTGGCGCGGGCCTTCGCCGCCTTCGTGCCCGTCGTCGCTCGGTGGGAGGTGCTCGTCGCCCCGGAGGGCATCGGGGCGCTCCCCGCCCCGGACACCCCGGTCCTGGCCGCGCTGCGTGAGGGCGCCGAGCTGCTCGAGAGCCTCGACACCGCCCTTGCCGATCCGATGACCACGAGCCTGCACCTGGCTGCCCCCGCCGGACCCGTCGGTGCCGTCCGTCGGGCCGATGCCGACGTGCTGCTGGCCCTCATGGGCCGCACGCTCACAGCGGTCCATCCCGTGAGTGGTGCCGGGGTCGAGTACCTGCCCGCGCCTCCATCGGGCCCAGACGCCCGCGTCGAGCACGACGACGGCCGCTGGTTCCTGCGGATCGACGTGCCCGGTGTGCACGCCGCCGACCTGGACCTGGTGCGCCATGACGACGAGCTCGTCCTGGGGTGCGCCGGCCGCACTCGGCGGGTGCTGCTCCCTTCGGTCCTGCGTCGGTGCGAGATCGAGCGAGCCGGAGTCGCCGACGGGGTGCTCACCCTGACCATGGCGCCGGACGAGGCGGTGTGGCCGCGTGGCTGAGGACACGACCCCACCGATCCCCGATCCCGAGGAGATCGTCATCCAGCTCCTGCGGGTGCTCTCCGAGGTCGACATCGAGGCGCTCGGCGAGGACCTGAGGCAGCTGGACACGGCGTCGACCCGACGTGCCATGACCGGCGCCACCCTGCTCGCCGAAGCCCTGACCCGCGCCACCCTGGGCTCGGCCACTGTGGCTGACGCGCTCGGGACGGAGTTCCACCCGACCCCCGAGCACGTTCCCCACCGCGAGCGCGGTGAGCGCATCCGGGTCCACGACGACGAGGCCACGACGGCCACCGACAGCGCGAGCGAGGCGTGATGCAGGCAGACACCCGGACACCGGCCATCGGCATCGACATCGGGGGCACCAAGATCGCTGGCGCCCTCGTCGACGCAGAGGGTCGGATCACGCACAGCGAGCGCGTGGCGACCCCGGCCGACGACACGACGGCGATCATCGACGCGACCGCACGACTCATCACGGCCCTGACCGAGGCTGCCGACGGTGAGGTCGCGGGAGTCGGGATCGCCTGTGCCGCCTTCGTCGACGCCCGCGCAGGGCACGTGTGGTTCGCCCCCAACCTGCCCTGGCGCGACCTCGACCTCGCGGCCGAGGTCGGCTCACGGGTGGGTCGTGACGTCGTCGTCGAGAACGACGCCAATGCCGCGGCCTGGGGCGAGTACCGCTTCGGAGCCGGCAGCGACTGCGACGACATGCTGCTCGTCACCGTCGGCACCGGTGTCGGCGGAGGCTGCATCAACGACGACCGACTCATCCGCGGTGCCTTCGGGATCGGCGGCGAGATCGGCCACGTGGTGCTCGACCCGAGCGGTCCGCGCTGCGGCTGTGGCAACTCCGGCTGCCTCGAGGTCTTCGCCTCCGGCACGGCGCTCGTGCGCAATGCCCGCGAGCTCGTCACCTCGCCCTCGCCCCTCGGGGAGGCGCTGCGCGAGCGCTGCGGAGGCGACCCTGACGCCCTCACCGGCCAGGACATCACCGAGCTCGCCCGAGCGGGCGACGGCGCCGCCATCGAGCTCCTCGACGAGCTGGGCACCCGTCTGGGACAAGGCATCGCCTCGATCTGCGCAGTGCTCGACCCGGGCCGCATCGCCATCGGCGGAGGCGTCGCCGACGCCGGTGACCTGCTCATCGGACCGACCAGGACCGCCTTTGCCAAGCACCTCATCGGCCGAGGTCACCGCCCTTCGCCCGAGCTGGTTCAGGCCACCCTCGGCAACGACGCAGGGATCGTCGGCGCCGCAACTCTCGCCCGGGAGGGCCGCGCATGAGCACGAGCATCGGCATCGACATCGGCGGGACCAAGGTCTCGGGCGGCGTGCTGGACGAGGACGGGCGCATCCTCGTGCGCACCCGCTGCGACACGCCTGACCGATCCAACGCACCCCGGGTCGTCGAGGACACCATCGTGGAGGTCATCGAGGAACTGCTCGTCCGGGCCGACGCCGCAGGGGTCGAGCGTCCCGCCACGGTGGGTGTCGGCGCGGCCGGGTTCGTCGCCGCGGACCGCTCGACCGTCGTCTTCGCCCCGCACCTGTCGTGGCGCAACGAGCCGCTGCGCGAGGCCCTCGGCCGACGGGTCGACCTCCCGATCTCCATCGACAACGACGCCAACGCCGCGTTGTGGGCGGAGCACCGTTTCGGCGCCGCGCGCGGTGCCAGCCACGCCGTGATGATCACGCTCGGGACCGGCATCGGGGGAGCGATCCTCGTCGGCGGCCAGCTGGTGCGCGGCCGGTACGGCATCGCCGGCGAGTTCGGGCACATGCAGGTCGTGCCCGGCGGCCAGCGCTGCGAGTGCGGCAACCGCGGCTGCTGGGAGCAGTACTCCTCGGGCAATGCCCTGGTCCGCGAGGCGCGCGGGCTGGCGATGGCCAACTCACCGATGGCGACCGACCTGCTGGCCCACGTCGGCGGCGACCCGGCCTCCCTCACGGGCCCGATGATCACCGAGGCCGCTCGCCACGGGGACGCCACGGCCACCGAGCTGCTCGCCGAGATCGGCCACTGGCTGGGTGTTGGCATCGCCAACCTCGCCGCGGCCCTCGAC
Organism: Janibacter sp.; assembly: GCA_030453295.1. Taxonomy (GTDB): domain Bacteria; phylum Actinomycetota; class Actinomycetes; order Actinomycetales; family Dermatophilaceae; genus Janibacter. The sequence goes on along the minus strand of JAKDKQ010000126.1, from coordinate 859 downwards.
CCGGAGGTCTTCGTCATCGGCGGAGGAGTGAGCGCCGCCGGTGACCTGCTCCTCGGGCCGGCCCGGGACACCTTCTCCCGCCAGCTGCCCGGTCGTGGCTACCGGCCGGCAGCGACCATCGTCGCTGCGCGATTCGGCCCGGACGCCGGTCTCATCGGTGCGGCCGCGCTGGGGGCCGAGGAGCAGATGTGACCCTGCGCATCGCCTCCTACAACCTCAGGGCTCTGCAGGACGATGTCGCGGCGCTGGCCCGCACGGTGCGCGCCATCGACCCGGACGTGCTCTGCCTGCAGGAGGTGCCCTGGATCGGTCCCACCAACCACCGCATCGCCGACTTCGCCGAGCGGTGCGGTCTCGTGTGGTCCGGCCGCAGCCAGCGCGCCGGTCAGACGAGCGTCCTGACCAATCTGCGCACCAATGTCCAGTCGGTGACGCACCACCGACTGCCTGCTCACTCGTGGCGCGACAGGCGAGGTTTCGCGGTGACCCGGGTCGCCCCCTTCGGCCGCACGTCCGTCTCGATCGCCAGCGTGCACCTCAGTCTCGACGCCGGGGAGAGGCTGCGCCACGCCCGCCGGATCATGGAGCAACTCACGGCGGTCCCGGGCCCGGCGCTGCTCGCGGGCGACCTCAACGAGCAGTCCGACGGCGAGGCGTGGCAGTTCTTCGGCTCGTCGATGCGGCCGATCAGCCCACTCGTCCCCACCTATCCGTCGGCGATGCCTGACCGGGTGCTCGACGTCGTCTTCGCCACGCCGGACGTGACGGTGCTGCCGCACCGCGAGGTGCCGTGGGTGTGGGAGGACCTCAAGGCCGCGACCGACCATCGGCCGGTGTGGGTCGACATCGAGACCTCGCC
>JAKDKQ010000125.1 GCA_030453295.1 Janibacter sp. | reverse complement strand
TCCCCGTCGACGTCCACCTCGGTGACGAGGTCGACGACCTTGCCCTTGGGGTGGGCGCGCAAGTTGTCCGCCGAGACGGTGATGTCGAGGGCCTCGTCGAAGCGGATCTCACGGTGGACCGTGATCACGTTTTCGACGTGGACCAGACCCATCAGGGGCAGAGGGAAGCCCTTGCCCGCCATGAGCTGCATCTGCAGCGGGAATCCCACGACGTGCGGGTAGGTGTGCGGCAGCACATCGCTGTTGTTGAACCCGCAGATCCGCTGGTACTCCAGCAGGTCGCTCCGGTCGACCGCGTGGCCCACCAGGCGCAGCTGCGTGTCCGGCAGCGTCGTGCCGGGCGTCTTGCCCGGCAGCGCCGCCTTGGCGTAGATCGGGCCCAGAGCCGGGATGCTCTTGACGGTCTGGACAGCCATCAGGCGCCCAGGATCATCTGACCGCACACGCGCACGGTGTTGCCCGTGACGGCGCGGTTGCTGTCCCATGCGAACCAGCCGATCGTCTCGGCGACGTCGACCGGCAGACCACCCTGCGAGAGGGAGTTGGTCAGGCGGCCGATCTCGCGGGTCGCGAGCGGGATCTTGGCGGTCATCTCGGTCTCGATGAAGCCCGGGGCCACCGCGTTGACGGTGACGCCCTTGGCCAGCACCTGCGGGTCCTTGGCCAGGCTCGAGGTCATCCCGATGACACCCGCCTTGCTCGCGCCGTAGTTGGCCTGACCGCGGTTGCCGGCGATGCCGGCGATGGAGGAGACGTTGACGATGTGGCCGCCCTCGTTGATGGCCGGGACGAGCGCCTCGTTCATCTTCAGGATCGACAGCAGGTTGACGTTGAGGACGGAGCCCCAGCGGTCGGCGTCGGTGTTGACCAGGAGCTTGTCCCGGGTGATGCCGGCGTTGTGCACGACGATGTCGAAGCCGCCGTGCAGCGAGGTGGCGTGCTCGACGATCTTGCGACCAGCGTCCTCGGCAGTGACGTCGACCTGCAGCGCGGAGCCACCGATCGTGTTGGCGACCTCGGCGAGCGGACCGCCTGCGGCGGGGATGTCGACGCACACGACGGTCGCGCCGTCGCGGGCGAGGACCTGGGCGATCGCCGCGCCGATGCCGCGGGCGGCACCGGTGACGACGGCGACCTTGCCCTCGAGCGGGGCATCCCAGCTCTGCGGCAGGTCGATGTCGGCGACGGAGTCACCGACGTGCACGACCTGTGCCGAGACGTACGCGGAGCGACCGGAGAGGAAGAATCGGACGGTGGCCTCGACGTTGGCGTCAGCACCCTCCGCGACGTAGACCATGTTGGCCGTACCGCCGGCGCGCATCTCCTTGCCGACGGAGCGCACGATGCCCTCGAGGGCGCGCCGCGCCGCGGCCTCGGCCACGTCGTCGGTGTCCGCCACCGGGCGGCCGATGACGATGACCCGGCCCGTGGGCGCGAGGGTCTTCAGTGCCGGCGCGAGGATCCCGCGGAGGGTCTCCAGGTCGGCCGGCGTCCTGGCCTGCGTCATGTCGACGACGACACCGGCGACCGAGGTCGAGGGGGACGTGGCGATCTGCACGCCGTCGGCGGACAGGACCTCGGTCAGCACCGCGGCAACGGGGGCGTCACCGTGGCCGGCGAGGAGCACCGCGCCGTTGATGAGCGGCGCGCCGGCCTTGTGGCGACGCAGGGTCGTCGGTCGGGGCAGACCGAGGGTGTTGGCGATCTGCTTGCCCAGACCGGAGCTGACGAACTTGCCGTACTCGAATCCCATGGGGGTTCTCCTTGAAAGAGGTCGGGAAGGCTCAGGCGCCTTCGAGGATGGCCACGACGCCCTGTCCGCCTGCGGCGCAGATGGAGATCAGACCGCGGCTGCCAGCGCCCTTGGCGTGGAGCATCTTCGACAGGGAGGCCACGATGCGACCGCCGGTGGCCGCGAAGGGGTGACCGGCGGCCAGCGAGGAGCCGTTGACGTTGAGCTTGTCGCGGTCGATGGAGCCGAGCGCGCCGTCGCGGCCGAGCTTCTCGCGGCACCACTCGTCGTCCTCCCACGCCTTGAGCGTGGACAGGACGGTGGCGGCGAAGGCCTCGTGGATCTCGTAGTAGTCGAAGTCCTGGAGGGTGAGGCCCTGGCGCTCGAGCATGCGCGGGATGGCGTAGGCGGGAGCCATGAGCAGACCCTCGGCACCGTGGACGTAGTCCACCGCGGCGGCCTGGCCGTCGACGAAGTAGGCGAGCGGGGTCAGACCCTGCTCCGCGGCCCACTCCTCGGAGCCCAGCAGCACGACGGAGGCACCGTCGGTCAGCGGGGTCGAGTTGCCGGCGGTCATCGTCGCGCCATCGCCCTTGCCGAAGACCGGCTTGAGCTTCGCGAGCTTTTCCATCGAGGAGTCGGCACGCAGGTTCTGGTCCTTGGACAGACCCATGAAGCTGGTCATGAGGTCGTCCTGGAAGCCCTCGTCGTAGGCCCGCGCGAGGTTGTGGTGGCTCTTCATGGCCAGCTCGTCCTGCGCCTCGCGGGTGATGCCCCACTTCTTGGCCGTGATGGCCATGTGGTCACCCATGGACAGGCCGGTGCGCGGCTCGACATTGGCCGGGGTGGAGATGCCGATGTCGGTCGGACGGATCGCGGCCAGGGCGAGGGCCTGGGCCTTGCCGCCCTTCGCGCGGTTGACCTTGAGCAGCTTCTTGCGCAGGGACTCGCTCACCATGATCGGCGCGTCGGAGGCGGTGTCGACACCACCGGCGACGCCGGCGTCGATCTGGCCGAGCTTGATCTTGTTGGAGACGAGGATCGCGGCCTCGAGACCGGTGCCGCAGGCCTGCTGGAGGTCGTAGGCGCTGGTGGTCGGCGCGAGGGCGGAGCCGAGGACGGACTCGCGGGTGAGGTTGAAGTCACGGGAGTGCTTGATGACCGCTCCGCCGACGACCTCGTCGAGGTGCTTGCCACCGAGGTTGTATCGGGCGACGAGCCCGTCCAGGGCAGCGGTGAACATGTCCTGGTTGGACGCCTCGGCGTACGGGCCGAACTGGCGGGCGAAGGGGATGCGGTTGCCACCGAGGACGGCGGCGCGACGCGGCAGGTTGTTAGCCACCACAGGTCTCCTGGTCGTGAGTTGGAGTCGGTTCGGGATCAGGGCGGTGTGCCCTTGATCCCATGTCTGCACTTATACGATACGGACGGTAGCAGGTACCTTCAGTACCTGCTACCGTCCGTGATTGTGAGCACCACCACCGACGGCCGCAGCGCCCGCTGGGAGGCGCATCGCCAGGAGCGTCGCAAGACACTCGTGGAGTCGGCGATCCGCACCATCCGCACGCGGGGCGCTTCTGTGGGCATGGACGAGATCGCCTCCGAGGCAGGGACCTCCAAGACGGTCTTCTACCGCCACTTCTCCGACCGCCACGGCCTGTACCAGGCCGTGGCTGATCGAGTGGACGAGCTGATCCTGCGCGACATCGGCACCGTCCTGGGCGCCACCGCCGAGAGTGACGGGCTGGGCACCCTCGACCTGGATCCCGGATCGGTCATCCGCGCGGCGATCGACGCCTACCTGCAACTCGTCGAGCGTGATCCCGAGCTCTACCGCTTCATCGTCTCGGCACCCATCGTCGGAGCGGAGAAGTCGGGCAACGCCGCGCAGGCCGTCGCCAGCGCCACCGGCAAGATGGCCGGGCAGATCAGCGACCTCATCGCAGGGGCTCTCGTCGACCGCGGCAACGACCCTGCCCCGGCACGGTTGTGGGGCCAGTCGCTCGTCGGCCTCGTCCGCGCCGGAGCGGATGCCTGGCTGGCCGGCCTCGCTGGCGACTTCACCCGCGAGGAGCTGAGCGAGCAGCTGAGCAACCTGGCCTGGTCCGGCATCAAGATCGCGTGGAAGCAGACCTCCGACTGACGCACGCGCACGCACGTTGTCGTGGACTACTGGCGAGTAGTGTCTGGCCATGTCCACGACCGAGCACCCGAGCATCACCGCGCTGCGCGACCTCCTACGGCTGCACACCGTCGCCTCCGCGGACGGCAGCGACACCGACCCCGCCCCCTTCGTCGAGCTGCATCGACTGCTGCGTGAGCACTTCCCCCTGACCCATGAGATCGGTGAGGTCGTCGACGTACCGCCGCACGGGTTGCTGATCCGTGTGCCGGCCGATCGTGAGTCCCCCACCGCCTCGGCCGACCCGGTCGTCCTCATGGCGCACATGGACGTCGTGCCGCTCGGTGACGAGAGTCGCTGGACCCACCCACCGCTCGCCGCGGAGGTCGTCGACGGCGAGATCTGGGGGCGGGGGACGCTCGACGACAAGGGACAGCTCGTGGCGGTCATCGCCGCGGTCGAGTCCCTCTTGGCGGATGGCCTGCGGCCGGCCCGAGAGGTCTGGCTCTCCTTCGGCAGCGACGAAGAGGTCATGGGCGCGTGTGCCCGCAATGCCGTCGAGATCCTGCGATCCCGCGGTGTCGCACCGTGGTTCGTGCTGGACGAGGGCGGCGCTGTCGCCTCCGGCGCCTTCCCCGGTGTCACCCGACCGCTCGGTGTCGTGGGCGTCTCCGAGAAGGGGGTCCTCTCCCTTCGCCTCACCGCCAGCGGCCGTGGCGGACACGCTTCCAGACCGGCGAAGGGGGGTCCCGCCGCCCGCATCGCCGCTGCCATCACCCGACTGGAGCGGCACCCCTTCCCCGCCCACCTCTCCCCCGCGACCGTGGAGATGCTGCGCCGTCTGGCCCCGCACCTGCCGGCCCCCGTCCGTCCACTGGTCGAGCGCGCCGACCGGTTCCCTGCCGCGCTGGCACGCATCCTCGTCGCGGCCGGCCCCGAGGCGGCCGCCCTGTCCCGGACGACAGTCGCGGTGACCACGCTCTCGGGGTCACCGGCGATCAATGTCAGCCCGACGTCCGTGCAGGCCGGGCTCAACCTGCGGATTGCCGTCGGTGAGACGACCGCCGCCGCCACCGAGCGCATCCGACGCATCGTCGGCAAGGACATCAGCATCACCGTCGACGAGGCCCACGAGCCCAGTCCCCTGTCCCCCACGGACGACCCGGCGTTCGCGCTGCTGGAGCGCACGGTCACACAGGTCTTCCCCGAGGCAGTGCCGGTCCCCTATGTCATGTACGCGGCGACCGACTCGCGGCACTTCACCCAGATCTGCCCGCGGGTCTACCGCTTCGCGCCCTTCCGGATGAGCCCCGAGCAGCGCGAGTCCATCCACAGCTACGACGAGCGCCTCGGTATCGAGGACTTCCTCGACGGGATCCGGTGGTACCGCACCCTGCTCGACTCGCTGGGTGCCGCAACGGACGTGCCCGACGGGGCCCTGCGATGAGTCCCACCATCTGGCGGATCGTCGGGTTCCTTGCCGCCGTCGAGATCGCCTCCGGCATCCTGCAGGGCTACTACACGCCGATCTACAGCGACATCGCCGATCACCTCCACATCGCCGACGGCGACGTCAACTGGTTCGAGGCCGCACAGCTCATCGTCGCGGCACTCGCGGTCCCGGTCCTCTCGCGGCTCGGCGACCTCCACGGGCACCGGCGCGTCCTGATCATCGCGACGCTGATCACTGCTGCGGGAGGCTGGCTCGTGGCCTTCGCCCCGGGCTTTTGGACCTTCCTCATCGGCTGGGCCCTGCAGGGGGCGTACACCGTGTGGCTGCCGATGGAGATCGCGATCCTGCACGAGCGCTCCCGGGATGCCCCGGACCGACCTGCGCTCGTGCGCCGGGGCGCTGCCCTGCTCGTGCTCGCGCTCGAGGTCGGTGTCATCGCCGGTGCGCTGAGCGCCGGTGCGCTGCAACCGGTCCTGGGCATGACCGGCCTGCTGGCGATCCCCGCTGCAGCGACGACCATCGCGCTCGTGGCCATCGTCCTCGGTGTGCGGGACGAGTCCGCGCCAGCGACGGGGCGGCTCGACCTGCCGGGCACCGGACTGCTCAGCCTGGGCCTGCTGCTCGTGCTCGGTGGCCTCGTCGTCGTCCGGCTCCAGGGTCTCGCGAGTCCCCTCGCCTGGGCGCTCGTCATCATCGGCTGCGCGGTCCTCTACGCCTTCGTCCGGGTGGAGCGCGCCAGCGCGTCGCCACTCATCGACGTGCGGGCCCTGGCCGCACCGGGCATGTGGCCGGTCCAGCTCGCCGCGGCGCTCTTCGGCATGAGCGTGCTCGGTGCGCAGATCCCCTTGTCGACCTTCGCCCGCACCGACCCGGCTGAAGTCGGCTACGGGCTCGGGGTGGACGCCGCGTCGATCGCCAACCTCATCGGTCTCTACGTCGTCTCCATGGCGATCGGTGCGCTGTTGTCCCCCTTCGCCGCTCGTCGTCTCGGGGTGCGC
>JAKDKQ010000124.1 GCA_030453295.1 Janibacter sp. | reverse complement strand
GACCCGGGCACCACGCCCGAGCCGACCGACCCGGGCACCACGCCCGAGCCGACCGCCACGGTCGGCGACGGCGACGATGACGGCTCCACGGACCCCGAGACCCCCGGTGTCGTCCAGACGGATGACGCCACGGTCCTCTCCGGCGACAACAACGCCGCACTCCTGCTCGGTGGGGTTCTGCTCGCCGGTGCCGGAGCGGGCGCCGTCACCATCGCGCGTCGTCGCAGCGGCTCGCAGCACTGAGGCAGCGTCACTGACATCCGTCAGTGATTGACGGTACGGGCCGTCGGGTCGGGATCACTCCCGCACCCGGCGGCCCGTACCGTTGTCCCGGGGGAACTTCTGACCGATCATGGACGTTCACCCCAATCGACTGCTCGTGAACATCCTCGGGAGGACCTGTGACGACCCCACCGACGCGTCGCCAGCGCTGGCGGGAGCGTAAGGAGTACCGGCGCACGACCGCTGTGCTCGCAGCCGCCGTGGCCGTCCTCCTGGGGGGCGGCGTCGCGGCGGGCACCTGGTGGTCCCAGCAGGAGGACGAGGCGGCCTCCCCGGTCTCCCCCGGCACCTATGTGCCGCCGAGCAGCATCATGCCGTCCCCCCAGACGACCAGCTCCTCTCCCTCCTCGTCGTCGAAGAAGAAGGCGACGGCGAAGAAGTCCTCGTCGACCTCGTCTCGGGCGGCGTCCACGAGCAGCTCGACGCCGCAATCATCGACCACGGCAGCACCGCCCGGCACTGCGCCCGCGGGCAGTCCCACCCGGGTGCAGGTCACCTCGAGCGGACGTGAGCTCGTCGACGCGAGCCTCGGACCGACGATGCTCGACGCGGACAAGGTGCTGGCTCCCCCCTTCGGCACCGCAGGGTGGTACGCCGAGCCGGGGTGGCCCAAGCCCGGCCACACGGGCGCCAGCATCCTCGTCGGGCACATCAACCATGGCGGCAACCCCGATGTCTTCTGGAACCTGCCGAGCGTCAAGCTCGGTGACATCGTCACCGTCACCTACGGCTCAGGCTCCACGGTGAAGTTCAAGATCACCCGCTCCGAGCCCGCGTCCAAGAAGAGCGTGCCCCAGGACGACTCGATCTGGGACTGGGACAACCCCAAGCCCGTGCTGCGCCTGATCACCTGCGACCCCGGAACCCCGCTGAGCGGTGGCCACTACGAGGGCAACTGGGTCGTCTGGGCAGACCAGATGGTCAGCTGACGCCCGAGCGCGACGAGGGGTCCTCGTCGTCATCGTCGATGCGGCACCACCGCTGGACGAGCAGCCCCGCGATGCCCAGCACCACCGCGCCCAGGCCCGCGACGCCCCACTTGAGGGCCAGCCCTCCACGGCCGGCAAACCCGGCGTCAGGAGCGAGCGCGATCGCCTGGCCGAGGTGCAGACCCGCGATGACGGCGCCGGTGAGGGCACTGGCCTGGGCCAGACCCAGGATGCGGGCCGCGACGACCGGCTCGACGTGGGTGCGGCCGTGACGCATGCGCCACATCCGCCTGCCCATCCCCAGCACGACCGCGCCCATCCCGAGCAGGACCACCCCGGCGAGCCAGCCCACCCGCAGCGGGGGGTGCCCGCCGGCCAGCCACCAGCGCCCGAAGGCCCAGCTGAGCACCGCCGCAACGGCGAGCACGACGGTGAGGGTCGACCACCGCAGTCCGCGGTCGAGCATCAGACGTCCTCGATGTCGCTCGAGTCGACGCCCGCGAGCAGGTCGAGCACCCGGACGACCCGGTCGCCGACGCGCAGGTGAGCACCGGAGTCGACACGCGACCAGGGCTGCAGGACGAAGCCACGCTCGTGGGCCCGCGGGTGGGGCAGGGTGAGCAGCGGGTCACCGCTGACCACGTCCGTGCCCGCGGCCGGGTCGCCGTACTGGATCAGGTCGAGGTCGAGCGTGCGCGCACCCCAGCGGACCTCGCGGACACGACCGTGGCGGGCCTCGACGGCGTGGAGGGCGGCGAGCAGCTCGTGCGGCGCGAGAGCGGTCGTCGCGAGGACGACCGTGTTGGTGTAGCGAGGCTGGTCTGGCCCGCCGACCGGCTCCGTGCTGACGAAGGGGGCCCGGCGCACCGACTGCACGGCGCCACCGAGGTCGTCGATGGCCGCCTGGAGCGTGCGGGATGCGTCACCGAGGTTGGCTCCCATGGCGATGACCACCGGCACGGCACGGGTGCGGTGGATGCTCACGGCCACATCGCCGAAGGGCACGCCGACCGGGGCCGACGGCTTGTGCACGGTGACCTCGACGCCACGCACCGCGGGACGAGCCAACGCGTCGCCGGCGATCTGCTCGGCGAGTGACTCGATGAGGTCGAGCGAGGGTCCCTCGATGCGGCGGACGACATCGGCGCCGACCTCGGCGTAGTTGATCGTCCGGGCCAGGTCGTCGGTGGTCCCGGCGGGCGCGAGGTCGACGTCGAGCACGACATCGACGACGAAGTCCTGACCGTCCCTCTTTTCGTCCGCGAGCACGCCGTGGAAGCCTCGGGCGCGCACACCGAGCAGGCTGATCCGGTCCGTCATGAGCTCAGCTCTCCCAGCGCGTTGGCGACGTCGATGGCGTCGACCGTGGCGGTGACATCGTGCACGCGCACGCACCACACGCCGGCACGGGCGGCCCGGGCGCTCGTGGCAGCCGTGACGACGGCACGCGCGTCGAGGGGTCGCTCGTCGCCCTCCGCGCGTCCCACGCTGCCGAGGAAGCCCTTGCGTGAGGTGCCCAGGAGCACGGGGTGTCCGAGGTCGACGACCCGCTCGAGATCCGCGAGGAGCTGCCAGTTGTGCTCGGCGGTCTTGGCAAAGCCGATCCCGGGGTCGAGGACGAGCTGGTCGCGAGCAGCTCCCGCGGCCAGGAGCACGTCGACCCGCGCCCTCATCTCGGCGCAGACCTCGGCGACGACATCGTCGTACTCCGCGCGGGTCTGCATGTCGTGGGCGTGCCCGCGCCAGTGCATCACGACGAAGGGAGCCCCGCTCGCCGCCACGAGCTCGGGCATCGACGGGTCGGCGAGGCCACCGCTCACGTCGTTGATGATCGCGCCACCTGCCGCGAGAGCGGCCTCGGCCACGCTGGCGCGCATGGTGTCGACGGAGACGGCGATCCCGTCGGCCGCGAGGGCCTCGACGACCGGCACGACGCGACGCAGCTCCTCGTCCTCGGAGGGGCGCTCGGCACCCGGCCTGGTGGACTCACCGCCGACATCGACGATCGTGGCTCCCTCGGCCACGAGCTCGCGTCCATGAGCGATCGCGGAGTCGGTCTCGATCCATCGCCCCCCGTCGCTGAAGGAGTCCGGCGTGACGTTGACGACCCCCATGACGACCGGCCCCGGTCGCTGGTGCGCGGCCGCGATCCGATCAAGGACCGCGTGGGTCACCGAGCGGCCCCGGCGAGCAGGGCCATCGCCTCGGCCCGGGTCGTGGAGTCGCGCAGCTGGCCCCGCACAGCGGAGGTGATCGTCTTGGCACCGGGCTTGCGCACACCACGCATCGACATGCACAGGTGCTCGGCCTCGACCACGACGATGACCCCGGCCACGTCGAGGTGCTCGACGAGCGCGTCCGCGATCTGGCTGGTGAGGCGCTCCTGCACCTGCGGCCGCTTGGCAAACATGTCGACGAGGCGGGCCAGCTTGGACAGCCCGGTCACCTTGCCGCTCGGCCCCGGTGTGTACCCGACGTGCGCGACACCGTGGAAGGGCACGAGGTGGTGCTCGCAGGTGGAGTACAGCTCGATGTCCCGCACGATGACGAGCTCGTCGTGATCGATGTCGAAGGTCGTCGACAGCAGCTCTGCAGGGTCGGCCCGTAGCCCGGCGAAGACCTCGGCGTAGGAGCGCGCCACCCGCGCTGGGGTCTCGACGAGACCATCACGGTCGGGGTCCTCCCCCACCGCGATCAGGATCTCGCGCACGGCCGCCTCGATGCGGGCCAGGTCGACATCGGCCATGAGGTCAGCCGTGCCCATTGCCGTCGCCGTCGACGGCCTCGCCCGGCGCGACCTGGCGGATCTCGGTCGTGGGGTGCTCCTCCTCCGTCGGGATCGTCGCGCCTTCCTCGGCAGCGCGGTCGATCGCCTGGGTGACGCTGGGGTCACCCTGCGGCGTAGGGGTCTGCTCGGTGTCACGGGCGCGCAGGGCGGCCTGCTCGGCGGGCGTGAGGACCGGCGGGATGTCGGAGATCGTGCGGTACTCGCTGCTCAGCCACGTCGGACGCTTGGGACGCTTGCGCACCTCGGCAAAGACGACCTCGAGGTCACTCGTGTTGAGCGTCTCGTGCTCGAGCAGCTCGAGGACAAGACGGTCGAGGACGTCACGGTTGTCGTTGAGCGCGTGCCAGGCCTCGTCGTGGGCCTCCTCGATGAAGCGGCGGACCTCGTGGTCGACGATCCCTGCGATCTCCTCGGAGTAGTCGCGCTGGTGGCCCATGTCCTTGCCGAGGAAGACCTCGCCGCTGGACTGACCGAGCTTGACCGCGCCGATCTTTTCGCTCATCCCGAACTCGGTGACCATCTTGCGGGCCATCGACGTGGCCTTCTCGATGTCATTGGACGCACCGGTCGACGGGTCGTGGAAGATGATCTCCTCCGCGACGCGACCGCCGAGAGCGTAGGCGAGCTGGTCGAGGATCTCGTTGCGGGTGGTCGAGTACTTGTCGTCCAGCGGCATGACCATCGTGTAGCCGAGCGCGCGGCCACGCGGGAGGATCGTGATCTTGGTGACCGGAGCGGTGTGGTTCATCGCCGCGGCGACGAGGGCGTGTCCACCCTCGTGGTAGGCGGTGATCTTGCGCTCCTGGGCGCTCATGATCCGGGTGCGCTTCTGCGGGCCGGCGATGACACGGTCGATGGCCTCGTCGAGGATCTCGTCGTCGATGAAGTGCTTGTCGAGGCGAGCCGTGAGGAGCGCCGCCTCGTTGAGGACATTGGCCAGGTCGGCGCCGGTCATGCCGGGGGTACGACGGGCCACGGTGAGCAGGTCCACACCAGGTGCCATCGGCTTGCCGGCCGCGTGCACCTCGAGGATGCGGTGGCGTCCGATCATGTCGGGGTTCTCGATGGCGATCTGCCGGTCGAAGCGACCCGGACGCAGCAGGGCCGGGTCGAGGATGTCGGGACGGTTGGTCGCCGCGATGAGGATGACATTGGTCTTGACGTCGAAGCCGTCCATCTCGACGAGCAGCTGGTTGAGCGTCTGCTCGCGCTCGTCGTGACCGCCACCCATGCCGGCACCACGGTGGCGACCCACGGCATCGATCTCGTCGACGAAGATGATCGCCGGGGAGTTGGTCTTGGCCTGCTCGAAGAGGTCGCGCACACGGCTGGCACCGACACCGACGAACATCTCGACGAAGTCGGAACCGGAGATGGAGTAGAAGGGCACTCCGGCCTCGCCCGCGACGGCGCGCGCCAGGAGGGTCTTACCGGTACCGGGCTGCCCGTAGAGCAGCACGCCCTTGGGGATCTTGGCGCCCACGGCAAGGAACTTGCTGGGGTCGCGCAGGAACTCGACGATCTCCCCCAGCTCCTCGACGGCCTCGTCCGCGCCGGCAACATCGACGAAGGTCACCTGAGGGGTTTCCTTGCTGGCGAGCTTGGCCTTGGACTTGCCGAACTGCATGACCTTGGAGCCACCGCCCTGCGCCTGGCTGAGGATGAACCAGAAGAGGCCCACGAGCAGCAGGAGGGGCAGGATCGAGAAGAGCAGGCTCGACCAGACACTCGGCGACTCGACGGTGTCGTTGCGCACCCCGTCGACATGCTCCTCGACGAGCTTGACCATCTGACCGGACCGCGCATCGATGAACTCGGTCTCGACCTTGGCAGCGTCCTGGACCGACTCGCCGTCGGAGTACGTCTGACCATCCTTCAGGTCGAGCTGCAGGAGGTTGTCCGTGGTGAAGTGGGCATCCTTGACCTTGCCCTCGGTCACGAGCTTCTCCGCCGCGGAGGTGTCCACGCGCGCGTACTCGTTGCTGTTGCGCGTCGTGAACATCAGGACGAAGACTGCGATGAGCAGCAAGGCCCAGAATGCGGGTGCGCGGAAGATCTTCTTGGCGTTCATACGGGTACGGGGGCTCCCCGGACTTCCTGACTCGACGACGTGGCGACCACCGGCGACGCCGGGGACATCAGGACGAAACTACCTGAACCCCGCCATGCAGCGGTCACCAGACCAACGACCACCTTCGCGGAGGTGTTCCCGAAGGCTCCCCGATCCCTGAGGAGGTTGCGCAGCAACCGTCTCGAAGGGTCGGTTCAGGAGTACACGTGCGGCGCGAGCGTCGCGACATCGCGCAGGTTGCGGTAGCCCTCGGCGTAGTCGAGGCCGTAACCGACGACGAACTCGTTGGCGATGTCGAAGCCGACCCAGCGGGTGTCGATCTCGA
>JAKDKQ010000123.1 GCA_030453295.1 Janibacter sp. | reverse complement strand
TCGGCTCGGTGCTCCTGCTCATCTCGCTCCTGCTGTGCGCGGTGGGCGGCTTCCTCGGCGTCGGACCGATCATGGACCTCGCCGACCAGCCGGAGTCGACGGCTCCGCAGACCGTGCAGCTCGCCCAGGGTGACTCCCGCGCGGTGTGGTCGCAGACGCAGGGCGCCAGCTGCACGGTCAGGGGCCCGGACGCAGCGATGGTCACCGACAGCTCCACCGGTGAGTCGTCGGCGAGCTGGGGCGGCAAGAGCTTCGAGCGGGTCATGTCCTTCGAGGCAGACACCGCAGGCGACTACACCGTCAGCTGCACGGCGCCCTTCGTCGTCGGCGAGGACATGTCCGTCGGCGGGATCATCATGGCCACCTTCGGCTCGATGCTCTGCTGCTTCGCGGTCGTCATCGTCGCCGTCGGGCTGGTCCTCTGGTTGCGCCGGCGCCGACGCGCCTGAGCCGCTCGTAATTCGGTGGCGGCGGACGGGGCCCGGTGCCACCGTGGTGGGGATGACCACCACGATCGATCTGACGAGCCTGGGCTGGGATGCCGCCTGCGCCAGCGCCTTCGAGGACGCGCAGGGGGCAACCCCCTTCGACGTCGAGGCGGGTCGCGTCGGGCGCGTCGACCGAGGCCGCGTCACCGTGCACACCTGCAGCGGGCCCGTCCCCGCCCTCGTGCGGCTGCCCGCCGGGGCTGCACTGGAGGACCAGCCGACGACCGGTGACTGGGTGGGCCTCGAGCGCCGTCCCGATGGCGACATCGTGCGGGTGGTCCTGCCGCGCCGCACCTCGATCGTGCGCAAGGCCGCCGGGGAGCGCTCGGATGCCCAGGTCATGGCCGCCAACCTCGACCACGTGCTCGTGGCGGTGCCCTTCGAGACCCGGGTCAACCTGTCGACGATCGAGCGATACCTCGTCGTCGCGTGGGAGTCGGGTGCGCAACCGCTCGTGGTCCTCACCAAGACAGACCTGGCCTTCGACCCCGATGCCACGATCGCCGAGGTCGAGGCGGCCGCGCCCGGGGTGAGCGTCCTCGCCGTCTCGGCCGAGACCGGCGAAGGGGTCGAGGACCTCGCCGCGATGCTCGCCGGCGGCACGACGGCCCTGATCGGTCAGTCGGGGGCCGGCAAGTCCACGCTCGTCAACGTCCTTGCGGGGCAACCGCTCCAGGTCGTCTCGGACACGCGACAGGACGGCAAGGGCCGGCACACGACGACCGCGCGCGAGCTGATCCCGCTCACCGCCGGCGGGGTGCTCATCGACACCCCGGGGCTGCGGTCGATCGGCCTGCACGAGGACGGCGAAGGGGTGGCACTCACCTTCCCCGACGTCGAGCAGCTCATCGCGGCGTGCCGCTTCAGCGACTGCGGCCACGAGAGCGAGCCGGGGTGCGCGGTGCGCGCCGCGCTCGCCGAGGGCGATCTCGACGAGCGGCGGTGGCACAGCTGGCGCAAGCTGCAGCGCGAGGCCGAGTGGATCGCCATGCGCACCGACCCGGCTGCCCGCTCTGCAGCCCGCAAGCGCTGGGCGGCGACGGGCAAGGTCGGCAAGGCCCAGGCGGCGATCAAGCGAGGGCGGGACCCCTTCGCTCGTTAGTTCGAGATGTACGGTGAGTCCTCGATCGTCTCGACCCCAGGGGAAGTCCAGTGACACTGCGCACCGTCGCCGTCACCGGGGTGGTGGCCCTGGCCCTCAGCGCCTGCTCTGCCCTGCCCCTCGGTGGGCAGGACCCCACGGAGGACCTGCCCAGCCCGAGCGAGGCCATGCAGCAAGCCGGACTGGAGCTGCCGCCCGGCGCGACGGGTGTCACGATCACGTCGTCGGACCTGCCCGACCGCAAGCACGCATGGGCGTTGGCCTTCACGGCGCCGCGCGTCGAGGCCGAGGCCGTCTGCGAGCCGATGGGCGGCGCGGGCCGCCAGTCCTTCGTGCCGAAGATGCACCAGGAACTCCTCGGTGACGTCGAGGCCGGCCCGGAGACTCGCGGGTGCAGCGCCTCGACCGGCAACGGCGGACTGTGGGGCCGCTTCGTGCTCATCGAGCCGGGCGACCCAGCCACAGTGCACGTCTCCTTGCAGCAGCTGACGCGCTGATCCCCCTTCGCCGACGGCTGGCGAAGGGGGACCTGCGGGCTCAGAGCACGTCGTGCCCGGGGTGTCCGCCGTGCTCCATCGCCTCGACGACCTCGAGCGCGGGACGGACCTTGGGCGTCTTGGGGATGACGCCGAGCCGACCGGCCTGGAAGTCCTCGAAGGCGGTGACGAGCTCCTCGCGCGTGTTCATCACGAAGGGCCCGTACGCGGCGACGGGCTCACGGATGGGACGGCCACCGAGCAGGATGACCTCGAGCGACGCGCTGCGCGAGTCCTGCCGGTCGTCCGCCGCGATCTCGAGCGCGCCGCCGGAGCCGAAGACGGCGAGCTGACCTTCGCGGATCGGCCGACGCTCCGCACCGACGACGCCTCGGCCGGACAGGACATAGGCGAGGCCGTTGAAGTCCGCGGGCCACGGGATGTGCAGGCGCGCGCCCGGGGCGATCGTCGTGTGGATCATCGTGATCGGGGTGGTCGTGATGCCCGGGCCCTCGTGGCCGTCAAGCGCGCCGGCGATGACGCGGAGCAGCGCGCCGCCGTCGTGGCTGGAGAGCAGGCCGACCTGGCCGGAGCGGATGTCCTGGTAGCGCGGGTCGGACATCTTCTGGTGGCTGGGCAGGTTGACCCACAGCTGCAGGCCGTGGAAGACGCCGCCGCCCATGACGAGCTCCTCGGGCGGGGCCTCGATGTGCAGCAGCCCGGATCCGGCGGTCATCCACTGGGTGTCGCCATCGGTGATCAGGCCGCCGCCACCGTGGGTGTCCTCGTGGGCGAAGGTCCCGTCGATGATGTAGGTGACGGTCTCGAAGCCGCGGTGCGGGTGCCAGCTCGTGCCGCGCGCCTCGCCCGGGGCGTACTCGACCTCGCCCATCTGGTCCATGTGGATGAAGGGGTCGAGGTGGGCCATGTCGACGCCCGCGAAGGCGCGCCGGACGGGGAAGCCCTCACCCTCGAAGCTCTTGGGCGCGGTGCTCACCGACAGGACCGGCCGGGACGCAGAGTCGGGCAGCGGCTGGCTCACGCGGGGGAGGGTGAGGATGTTGTCGACGGTCACGGCGGGCATCGGGTGCTCCTTCGGGTTGCGGTCACCTGCCCCAACAGTAGTTGAAATTGAAACATTCCTCCCTTCGGATCTTGAGGAGGTTGCGTAGCAACCGTCTCGAAGGACGCCTAGTCTCGCGAGCGTGCCCCCTCGTTCACCGCTCCCCACCCGTCACGGACTCAGCGCGGCGTGGGTGCGCACGCCTGACCGGGAGCCGGGCCGAGACCCTGCGTGGTCGACGATGTCCGCCTGGCTCAGGCACAAGTGCCCAGAGCGCGTCGACGTGGACCGGCTGCTCGCGGACTCCCGCTTCGTCTACGGCGACGGCCGCCCGGTCCTGGCCGGTGACGACTACCGCCCGCACACCTTCGTGTGGTTCCACCGCGACCTGCGCGAGGAGGTCGAGGTCCCCGGTGAGCTGACGATCCTCCACCGCGACGAGCGACTCGTCGTGGTCGACAAGCCGCCCTTCCTCTCGACGATCCCGCGCGGTCAGCACGTGCGCCAGAGCGTGGTCGTCCGGCTGCGCGACGAGCTGGGCCTGCCCGAGCTCTCCCCGATGCATCGCCTCGACCGGGTGACGTCCGGCGTGCTGATGATGGCGACGCAGCGCCGGTGGCGAGGCGCCTACCAGAGCCTCTTCGAGCACCGGCGGGTGCACAAGACCTACCTTGCGCTGGCGCCGTGGCGCGAGGACCTCGCACTGCCGATCACCGTCCGCAACCACATCCACAAGACACGGGGGGTGTTGCGGGCCGAGGTGGTGCCCGATGCGCCGGTCAATGCCGAGACCGTCGTCGAGGTCGAGTCCCGCGTCGGCGACCTGGCGGTCTACCGACTCACACCACTCACCGGACGCACCCACCAGCTGCGCGTGCATCTCCACGGCCTCGGGATCCCGATGGTGGGCGACCCGCTCTACCCGGTCGAGCTGGACGTCTCGGTCGACGACTTCACCCGACCGCTCCAGCTCCTCGCCAGCACCATGGAGTTCGTCGACCCGGTCGATGGCAGTGAACGGCGATTTGTCAGTGCCCGGCAGCTGCCCCTCCACTAGCTACCTGCGGGTACGACGTGCACTACATCGGTAGGCGGGCAGCAGAACCCCGGAAATCTGGGGGTCCACGTCGGTCGGGCGTGACACGTGGGTGTCGTACCCGCAAGTAACTCGGGCGCAGGTCGCGCCGTAGAGCTCGGCCCCGCCCCGCGGGTGCGGGACGGGGCCGTGGCGGCGTGACGGCCGTGGCGCGACGAAGGGAGCGGCTCAGGCCCGCGGGGACGTCGTCAGCTGCGGCTCGGTGCGGCGCGGGTCGGCGTCGGGCGACTCCGACGCGTAGGCGTCCAGCACGTGCTGGCCCGCGTCCTCGACTGGGTGCTCCTCGTTGCTCTCGCGCAGCGGGGTGTGCGGGATGAAGAGCGTCGCGACGAAGACGGCGGCCAGGACCGGCAGACCGATCATGAAGGCGTCGCCGAGCTGCTGTGCCAGGCCCCAGCGGACCGCCTCGGCGACCTGCGGGGGCAGGGTGCTGAGCACGGTGGGGTCGAGGACGGCGCCGGCGTCGACGTGCGAGGTGGCGTCGGCCGGGAGCCCGGAGGGCAGGTGGGAGGCGACCCGCTCACCCAGGCCGCTGGCCATGACCGTGCCGTAGATCGCGATGCCGACGGTCGAGCCGACATTGCGGAAGAACTGGGTCGACGCGGTGGCCACCCCCATGTCCTTGCGGGAGACGACATTTTGCACGATGAGCGTGTACTGCTGCATCGCCATGCCGAGCCCGATACCGAGGACGACCATCGACAGGGTCAGCTGGCCGGCGGTCGCCTCGTGGGTGAGGCGGGTCAGCATGAAGACGCCGCCGCCCATGATCGCGATGCCGGCGAGCATGAAGGGTCGGTAGTGCCCCGTCCGGGTGATGAGCAGGCCGGTGAGGATGCCGCAGATGATGAAGCCGAGCATCAGCGGCATGAGGATCAGGCCGGAGTTGGTGGCGTTGACCCCGATGACGCCCTGCGCGTAGACGGGGATGTAGATGATCGAGCCGAACATCACGATGGCCACACCGAAGGACGCGATCAGGCTCAGCGCGATCGTGCGGTCCTTGAACAGACGCAAGGGCAGGATCGGCTCCACGGCGCGCAGCTGGACGAGGACGAAGGCGATGCCGGAGACGATCGCGATGGCGAAGAGGACGATCGAGGTCGTCGAGCCCCAGGCCCAGGAGGTGCCCCCGGAGGAGACGGCGACGAGCAGTGCGACGAGTGCGGTCGACAGGGTCGCGATGCCCGGGTAGTCGATGACCGCCTTGCGCGGCTCGTGCGGGATGTGGAGGAACTTGACGATGAAGGTCAGCGCGATCAGCCCGATCGGCAGGGTGACGAAGAACAGCCAGCGCCAGCCCAGGTGGTCGGTGACGACGCCGCCGGCGAGCGGGCCGGCGACCGAGGTGACGCCGAAGACGGCACCCATGAAGCCCTGGTACTTGCCGCGCTGACGCGGCGGGATGATGTCGCCGATGATCGTCTGGGACAGCGGCATCAGGGTGCCCATGCCGAGGCCCTGGATGCCACGGGCGATGACGAGCATCCAGAAGCTCTGGGCGAAGCCGGCGAAGATCGTGCCGACCATGAAGACGATGATGCCGCCGATGTAGAAGGTGCGGCGGCCGTAGAGGTCGGACAGCTTGCCGACGATCGGCACGGTGACGGCGGACACGAGCATGGCCGCGGTGGCAACCCAGCTGTAGTGGTCCATGCCGCCGAGCTCGGCGACGATGCGCGGCAGCGCGGGACCGACGATGGTCTGGCTGACCGAGGCGACGAGCATGCCGAGCATCAGGCCGATGAAGACGCGCCGGTGCTCCTTGCTCATCGTGTAGGGAGCGGGGGCTGTCGTGCTCATGAAGCGGTCCTTGCGGTGGCGGGGAGTGGCGAAGGGCGGTGGGCGGCTTCGGCATCGGTGGCGAGGTCGTCGCTGAGGCGGGTGAGGAGACGGTCGAGGTCGGCGAGGTCCGCCTCTGGCCAGTCGACGAGGATCGCGCCCAGCAGGCCGGTGCGGGCGATGCGCTCGTCGTGCAGCGCTGTCCGGCCGGCAGGGCTGAGGCTCACCGTGTAGGCGCGCCCGTCGCTCGGGTCGGGGGCACGCTCGATGAGGTCCTGCGCCTCGAGGTGGCTGACACGTCGGCTGATCGTCGACAGGTCGTGGCCGAGGGCGGCGGCCAGCTTGGAGATGCGGATCCCGGCCTCGTGCGGGCAGTGCTCGAGGATGCCGAGGAG
>JAKDKQ010000122.1 GCA_030453295.1 Janibacter sp. | reverse complement strand
CTCGATCTGCTCGGCCCAGTGGCAGGCGACCTTGTGCTCGGCGCCGCCCTGAGGAGGCGCGCCAGCGCCGTCTCGAAGGGTGCCCTGCACGACCCGCAGCTGGGGCCGCTCGGTGTCGCAGCGCGTCTCCTGCCGCCACGGGCAGCGAGTGTGGAAGCGGCAGCCCGAGGGTGGGTTGGCGGGCGAAGGGAGGTCCCCGCTGAGCAGGATCTGCTCCCGTGAGTCCTCGACGACCGGGTCGGGCACGGGCACCGCCGACAGCAGAGCTCGGGTGTAGGGGTGTCGCGGTGTGGCGTAGAGGTCGTCAGCCGGCGCCTCCTCGACGAGACCGCCGAGGTACATGACGCCCACCCGGTCGGAGATGTGCCGCACGACGGCGAGGTCGTGGGCGATGACCAGGTAGGTGAGGCCGTACTCCTCCTGCAGGTCCGACATCAGGTTGATGACCTGGGCCTGCACGGACACGTCGAGTGCCGAGACGGGTTCGTCGGCGACGATCAGCTCCGGGTCGACGCTGAGGGCGCGGGCGATGCCGATGCGCTGGCGCTGCCCGCCGGAGAACTCGTGCGGGTACTTCTTCAGCGCAGCGGTCGGTAGCCCCACGTCGGCGAGCAGCTGACGCAGACGAGGCTGCGCCTCCTTGGCGTCCTTGACGATGCCGTGCGCCTTCATGCCTTCGACGAGGAGGGCCTCGACGCTCTGCCGCGGGTCGAGACTGCCCATGGGGTCCTGGAAGACCATCTGCAGGTCCTTGCGCCGGCGGCGCAGCTCCTCGCCCTTGAGCGTGGAGATGGGCTGACCGTCGAAGGTCACCGTGCCCTCGGTCGGTGGCTCCAGGTGCAGGATCGCTCGGCCGAGGGTCGACTTGCCGCAGCCGGACTCGCCGACGAGCCCGTAGGTCTCGCCGCGTCGGATCTGCAGGTCGACACCGTCGACCGCGTAGACATGGCCCACGACCTTGTCGAAGACGATCCCCTTGGTGATGGGGAAGTGGACCTTGATCCCGCGGACATCGACGAGGACCTCGCCGGGAGCCTCGCTCGTGGGGTGGCTGGTGGTCGAGGCGTCGGTGGTCATCGGACCTCCTGGGTCGTCGTGCCCTCGGCGGGGGAGGGCTCTCCCGCGAGCGGGTTGAAGCAGCGCAGGGCACGGCCGCCGGGGGCCACAGCCAGGCCGGGGGTCTCCTCGCGACAGTGGCCGGCCGCTTGGGCGCACCGCGGGGCAAAGGCGCAGGCGCTCGTCCACGGCAGGTTGTCCGAGACGGACCCCGGGACGGGGGTGAGGCGCCCACCGCGCTCGCCATCGAGGCTCGGGACGCTCGCGAGCAGGCCACCGGTGTAGGGGTGGCGCGGCTCGGCGAAGAGGTCGTGACGCTCGGCCCGCTCGACGAGGCGCCCGCCGTAGAGGACGTTGATCTCGTCGCACAGCCCGGCGACGACACCGAGGTCGTGGGTGATCATGACGAGCGCGGTCCCGGTGTCCTCGACGAGCTCGCGCAGCAGCGCGAGGATCTGCGCCTGGATGGTCACGTCCAGAGCGGTCGTCGGCTCGTCGGCGATGAGCAGCCTCGGCTCACAGGCCAGAGCCATCGCGATGAGGGCGCGCTGGCGCATGCCGCCGGAGAGCTGGTGCGGATACTCGGACAGCCGACGCTTGGGGTCGGGGATGCCCACCTTGTCGAGCATGTCGCGGGCGTGCGGCATGGCCTCCTTGCGGGACATGCCCTTGTGCCGCTCGAGGACCTCGCTCACCTGACGGCCGATGGGCACGACGGGGTTCAGCGAGGACAGCGGATCCTGGAAGATCATGCTGATGTCCTTGCCCCGGCGGGAGGCCATCTCCTTGTCGGAGAGCGACAACAGGTCCGCGCCGTCGTAGGTGACGGTGCCGGACACCCGGTTGCCGCGGGGTGGGAGCAGCCCCATGATCGCCAGCGAGGTGACCGACTTGCCGCAGCCGGACTCACCGACGAGGCCCACGGTCTGACCCGGTCGCACGTCGAAGCTCAACCCGTCCACGGCCGTGAAGGGGCGCTCGTTCTTGATGCCGAAGGTGACCGAGAGGTCGCGCACGGACAGGAGCGGCTCGTCACCGCGTCGGGGCGTGGAGGTCGTGGGGGAGGTCATGCCGCTCACCGCCTGCTCTTGGGGTCGAGTGCCTCGCGCAGTGACTCACCCATGAGGGTGAAGCCGAGGGCGACGACGATGATGCACGCCGCGGGGTAGAAGGCCAGGTGCGGGTGGTCGTAGATGTACATCTGGGCCTGCCCGAGCATCTGGCCCCACTCGGGCTTGCTGTCATCGGGGTTGCCGAGGCCGAGGAAGGACAGCGCCGCAGCGTCGATGATCGCGGTGGCGAGCACGAGCGTCGCCTGGACGATGACCGGTCCGAGCGAGTTGGGCAGCATGTGGCGCAGGATGATCGCCGATCGCTTGACACCCAGGGCCCGGGCAGCGAGGACGTGGTCCTTGCCGCGTTGGGCGAGCATCGACCCTCGCAGGAGGCGGGCGAAGATCGGCACCTGCACGACGGCCACGGCGATGATCACCGTCCACTGGCTGGGTCGGGCTGCGAGAGCGGAGATGGACACGGCCAGCAGCAGCGACGGGATGGAGAGCATGACGTCGACGATGCGCATGACGACGGAGTCGACCCAGCCGCCGAAGGCGCCCGCGAGGGTGCCGAGGGCGAGCCCGCCCGCCAGCCCGAAGATCGTCGCGCAGACCCCGACGAGCAGCGTCTGCTGGCTGCCGACGAGCAGGCGCGAGAGGAGGTCGCGTCCGGAGTCGTCACCGCCGAGCGGGAAGCCTGGCTCGGGTCCGGGGACGGGGTTGCTCTGTCGGCTCACCTTGTCGATGAGCGGGTTGTCGGCCGGGTCGTGCGGCGCGATCCACGGGGAGAGCAGCGCCAGCAGGATGAAGGCGCAGGTGATCACCAGGCCGATGAGGAAGATCGGGTTGCGTCGCAGCCGCCGCCAGGCGGAGGCCACGAGACCGACGCCGCCGGACTCGTCGATGGCACCCGCCTCGGCGACGGTCGTCGTCGTGCCACTGGTGGCCGCGAGGTCGTCGATGCGTTGCTTGCGCCGAGCGCCGAGCCCGCGGTGGGGCTGGTCCGGCTTCTGGGAGTCGTTCATCGGGTCCTCACTCGGGGGTCGACGACGGCGTACAGGATGTCCACGAGCAAGTTGACGAGCACATAGGTCAGGGCCGCGACGAAGACGAGGAGCTGCAGCACGGGATAGTCACGCAGCGTGAAGGCGAACTTCAAGGCTTCGCCGATGCCGCCGAAGTTGAAGACCGTCTCGGTGAGGACGGCTCCGGCGAGGAGGGCGCCGACCTGCAGGCCGACGGCGGTGATGACCGGCAGCAGGGCATTGCGCATGATGTGGCGCCCTCGCACGACCCGGTGACTGAGCCCCTTCGCCTGCGCGGTGCGCACGAAGTCCTCGTCGAGGACCTCCAGCACCGAGGCGCGGGTGATGCGGAAGACCATGGCGAAGGGGATGGACGCCAGCGCGATGCCGGGCAGGATCAGATGCTTGAGGGCGTCCCACGCGGCATCCCACTCACGGGTGAGCAGACCGTCGAGGACGAAGAAGCCCGTGACATGCGTGGCGTCGGGGATGCTCGAGCGCCCGGACACGGGCAGCCAGCCGAGCTGGATCGCGAAGACGTACTTCAGCAGGAAGGCCAGGAAGAAGACGGGGACCGCGACGCCGACGAGGGAGGCGACGATCGACGTGTTGTCGAGGAAGCTGGCCCTCTTCTTGGCGGCCAGGTAGCCGAGCGGGATCGCCACGACGATCGCCAGCATGAGCGCGACGAAGCTCAGCTCGATGGTGGCAGGGAAGCGCTCGATGAGGATCGACGTGGCCGTCTTGCCGGGTTGCACGCCCGTGGAGACGCCGAAGTCACCCTGCAGCGCCCGGGTCAGGAAACGCCAGTACTGGACGGGCAGGGGCTCGTTGAGCCCGAAGGCCTCGGTCAGACGGGCGCGGGACTCGGGGGTCGCCCGCTCGCCGAGCATCGCCGAGACGACCCCGCCGGGGAGGGCGCGCAGCCAGGCGAAGAGCAGGATCGAGAGGACGAAGAGGACGACGACGAGCTGCAGCAGCCGCCGGATGATGAACTTCAGCACAGGTGTGCTCCTGACGTGGATCGCGGACGGAGGCCGCCCCGACCAGATGGTCGAGGCGGCCCCGTCACGAGGTCACCTACGGGTGTGGCTCACTCGCCGCCGACGGTGACGGTGGAGAACTCCTCGGCCGTCAGCGGGCTCGTGACCAGGCCCTTGACGTCCTTGCTGACCACGATGGCCGGCGGGGAGTGCGAGATGGGCGCACCCGGGACGTAGTCCTCGGCAATCTTCTTGTTGATCGCCTCGTACTTGGTGGCGCGCTCGGCCTCGTCGACGGTGGCGTCAGCGTCCTTGAGCTCCTTCGACAGCTCCTGGCCGTAGCCACCGGCCACGGTGCTGAAGTCGTTGAGCTTGGCATTGCCGAAGAAGGTGCCGATGAAGTTGTCGGCCGAGTCGTAGTCGCCCGTCCAGCCCAGCAGGAAGGCGTCGTACTTGTGGGCGTCGACATTGTCGAGGTAGCCGCCGTTCCACGGCATGGTCTCGACCTCGACCTTGATGCCCGCCTTCTCGAGGTCCTTGCGGATCGCCTCGTGGATCTTTTGCGGGTTGGGCATGTACGGGCGGGTGACCTCGCTCGGGTAGGCGAACCGCAGGGTCATGCCCTCCGCGCCCGCCTCCTTGAGCAGCGACTTGGCCTTGGCCGTGTCGTACGGGTAGGGCTTGAGGTCCTTGTTGTAGCCGCTCACCGTGTCCGGCATGAACTGCGAGGCGGCCGTGGCACCCTCGGGCAGCTGGGACTTCACCAGCTGGTCGCGGTTGATGGCGTAGTTGATCGCCTGGCGGACGCGCACGTCCTTGAGCTTGGCGTTGGCCTCGGGCTGCAGGCCCAGGTAGAGGATGTTGAAGGGGTCGCGGACCTCGACCTGGTTGCCGGACTCCTCCAGGCCCTTCCAGTCCACGGGGTTGGGCAGGTCGTAGCCGTCGATGCTGCCGGCCTCGAGCTCCTGGCGGCGGGTCGACTCGTCGGGGATGATCTTGAAGACGATCTTCGCGGTCTTGGCCTTCTCGCCCCAGTAGTCGTCGTTGCGGGTGAGGCTGACCGTCTTGTTGGCGGTGTCGTACTTGTCCAGCAGGTAGGGGCCGGTGCCGACGGGCTTCTGGGAGTTCTCCGGGTAGACGAAGCCCTCACCCTGGGTCTTGACGTCGTTGGCCTTGCCGTCCTTGAGCGCCTTGGGCGACTGCATGGAGAACGAGGACAGGGAGAGCATCGCCGGGAACTTCGAGGTGGCGGACTTGACCTTGAGCACGGCGGTCATGTCATCCGTGGCCTCGCAGCCGTCGTAGAGGGCGTCCTCGCCGAAGCCACCCATGCCGGTGTTCCAGTACTCGGCCGGGCCGGACTGGGCGGCGTCGTTCTGGTCGGACATCCGCTCGAAGTTGGCGCAGACGGCGGCGGCGTCGAAGGCCTCACCGTCGGAGAACTTCACCCCCTCGCGCAGGGTGAAGGTCCACGTCTTGCCGTCCTCGGAGGGCTCCCACGACTCGGCCAGGCCCGGGCCGAGCTCGGCGCTGCCGGGCTTGACCTTGACCAGGGTCTCGAAGATCTGGCGGGTCACGCGGAAGGTCTCGCCGTCGGTGGCGTAGAAGGGATCGAAGACCTCCGGGGCGCCCGCGGCGCCGAAGGTGAAGGTTCCCCCGGTGTCACCGCCGTCGGAGCCCGAGTCGTCACGGTCGCTCGCGGCGCACGCACTGAGCGTCAGTGCGGTTGCTGCCAGAGCGGCCAGCGGGGCTGCTTTCCTCATCGACATGTTTCCTCGCTCTTGTGGCCGGCCCCGGCACCATTGCCGGGGTGGGACACCCGGGCGCGCGGTGGTGATCCACCACACACTGGGGTTGGCGGGCAATCTAGCCAACATCCGTCCCGGACGGGGAAGTATGCAGCAGTTTTGCGGGATCGTGACCTGTTTGCCGAACTTTGTCCGGTGGGTGCCACAGGTGCCTGCGCCCCGACCGAAGGGGGTGGCCGTCCCCGTCCACGTCGTGACTCCTGCGTCACAGCTCAGGGCAAGCCCTTGGTGGCTCCTGCGTCGCACCTCAGGACGAGCATTTGGGGACAGGCCGCTCCTGCTGAGAGAATCGCGCTCATGCCCAAGATCTCCCGCAGCGACATCCGTAATGTCGCCATCGTCGCCCACGTCGACCACGGCAAGACCACCCTCGTCGACAAGATGCTCTGGCAGGGGGGTGCCTTCGGCGAGCACGACCACATCGACGAACGCGCGATGGACAGCGGTGACCTCGAGCGCGAGAAGGGCATCACCATCCTCGCCAAGAACACGGCGATCCACTACAACGGCCCGTCCGCGGCGGCGCACGACGCCCCCGACGGCGTCACGATCAACATCATCGACACCCC
>JAKDKQ010000121.1 GCA_030453295.1 Janibacter sp. | reverse complement strand
GCCCTCGTCACCCTGGGCTGTACCCGTAACGACGTGGACTCCGAGGAGCTCGCCGGGCGGCTGTCCGCCGAGGGCTGGACCCTCGTCGACGATGCGGCGCAGGCCGATGTCGCGGTCGTCAACACCTGCGGCTTCATCGAGCAGGCCAAGAAGGACTCGATCGACGCCATCCTCGAGGTGGGCGGCCTGCGGGAGCACGGCAAGACGCAGAAGGTCGTTGCCGTCGGCTGTCTCGCGGAGCGCTACGGCAAGGAGCTCGCTGACGAGCTGCCCGAGGCCGACGCCGTCCTCGGCTTCGACTCCTATGCCGACATGTCCAGCCACCTGCGGGCTGTCCTCGACGGCCATGCGCCAGAGGCCCACACGCCCGGTGACCGCCGCAAGCTGCTCCCGATCTCCCCGGTCGACCGCGATGCGAGCGAGGTCGCACTTCCGGGTCACAACACCGGTGGGGACCTCCCGCGTGCCCGCCTCGACGACCGTCCGTGGGCCCCGCTCAAGATCGCCTCGGGCTGCGACCGGCGCTGCTCCTTCTGCGCCATCCCGACCTTCCGCGGGGCCTTCGTCTCGCGCCGCCCCCATGATGTCGTGGCCGAAGGGAGGTGGCTCGCCTCCCAGGGGGTGCGTGAGCTCTTCCTCGTCAGCGAGAACTCCACGTCCTACGGCAAGGACCTCGGCGATCTCGACCTGATGGAGGCGCTGCTGCCCGAGCTCGTGGCGATCGACGGGGTCGAGCGGGTGCGGGTGTCCTATCTGCAGCCCGCCGAGATCCGTCCCGGGTTGCTGCGGGCCATGGCGAGCACCCCCGGGGTCGTGCCCTGGTACGACATCTCCTTCCAGCACGCCTCGGGTCCGCTGCTGCGCCGGATGCGCCGCTTCGGTGACACCGACTCCTTCCTCGCGCTCATCGAAGGCATCCGGGAGCGACAGCCGGAGGCGGGCATCCGCTCCAATGTCATCGTCGGGTTCCCGGGGGAGACCGAGGAGGACGTCGCCGAGCTCGAGCGCTTCCTCCTCGCGGCCCGGCTCGATGTCGTCGGGGTCTTCGGGTACTCCGACGAGGACGGCACCGAGGGTGAGCGCCTTGATGACAAGGTCGACGCGGACGTGATCCTCGAGCGCGTCGAGCGCATCCGCTCCCTCATCGAGGAGCTGACCGCCCAGCGCGCAGAGGAGCGCGTCGGCGAGATCGTGCAGGTCCTCGTCGAGGAGATCGACGACGAGACCGGTGAGGTGAGTGGACGAGCCGCTCACCAGGGCCCCGATGTCGACGGGATGACCCTGCTGAGCGGCGACGTCGAGACGCTCGAGGTCGGCCAGATCGTCACGGCAGAGGTGGTTGGCACCGAGGGCATCGACCTCGTCGCGGAGGTGCGACCGTGAGCACCGAGCGCGCCGACGACATCTCGATGCCGATCCCCGAGCCGAGTCCGTGGAACCTCCCCAACGCACTGACGGTCTTGCGCATCCTGCTCGTGCCCGTCTTCGTGTGGCTCCTGCTGCAGCAGGGTGGCGAGGACACGGCGATGCGGTGGTGGGCGTGGGGCGTCTTCGCCGTCGCCATCATCACCGATCGCATCGATGGTGATCTCGCGCGGGCCAAGGGCCTGGTGACCACCTTCGGCAAGGTCGCCGACCCCATCGCCGACAAGGCGCTGACCGGCGCGGGCCTGATCACGTTGTCGATGATCGGCGAGATCCCGTGGTGGATCAGCGTCGTGATCATCGCCCGCGAGCTGGGCATCACCGTCATGCGCTTCTGGGTGATCCGCCATGGCGTGATGCCCGCGAGCCGCGGTGGCAAGGTCAAGACCTTCCTCCAGGCCCTGGCCATCGGCCTCTTCGTCATGCCGCTGAGCACCCTGCCGGTCGAGTGGCTGTGGCGCGGGCTGGCTTGGGCCATCCTGATCGCCGCTCTCGTGGTCACGATCGCCACGGCGGTCGACTACGTCATGAAGGCGATGACCCTCCGCTCGACGAGCGACCGTGCTCGGCTGAAGCAGGAGCGCAAGGCCGCGCGTGAGCGCTGACGCCGCAGCACTGCTTGCCCTCCTCGCCGAGCGGGGATGGACGCTCGCGACTGCGGAGTCGCTCACCGGTGGCCTCGTCGCCGCGACGATCGTCGAGGTGCCCGGCGCCTCACGGGTCTTCACCGGCTCGGTGGTCGCCTACGACCCCGCGGTCAAGATCTCGCTCCTGCAGGTCGACCCTGACCTCATCGCCCGGGTCGGGACCGTTGACGAGCAGGTCGTCACCCAGATGGCGCAGGGAGCACGGCGTCGCCTCGGGGTGGATGTCGCCATGGCCACGACCGGGGTCGCCGGCCCCGGACCGAGTGAGGGCCACCCGGCCGGGACGGTCTGGCTCGCCTGCTCGACCCCGTCGGGACTATCGACTCGGTGCCTGGCGTTGACGGGGGAGCGGGCCGCCGTGCGTGCCGGCGCTGTCGGCGCCGCGATCGACCTCGCTCACGAGGTCGTCCTGGGCGCGTCCTGACCCTGTGCGGGACTCCTCCTGACGGTTGACGGTGGAGCGTTGTACCGTGGTGCCAGACGACGAGGCAAGGAGGTGGACCTGATGGTGTTGCTGCGTGAGGAGCTCGGAGATGTCCTCCGTGACGCGCGCCGGGCCCAGGGACGCACCCTGCGCGACATCTCGGCCACTGCTTCCGTCTCGTTGGGCTACCTCAGCGAGATCGAGCGGGGCGAAAAGGAAGCCAGCTCGGAGCTGCTCGCCTCGATCTGCACGGCCCTCGAGATGCCGCTCTCGATCGTCTTCACCGAGGTCGCCCAGCGAGCCCGTCGTGCCGAGCGTGTCAGTGCTCCGGTCACCCTGCCGGTGGCCACCCGCTCCGAGGACGTCGTCTCCGCCGCCTGAGGTGTCGGACGACCCTCACCCTCACCCCCGACACCGCATCTCCTTAAGGTCGTGCGCAGGTGTTGCGTATCTCCTTAAGGTCGTGCGCAGGTGTGGCGTATCTCCTTAAGGTCGTGCGCGTCGGCGTGCTCCGAGCGGGGCCTGAGGACGCCCGTCGTCGGTGGGGGCGAGTCCGCCCTGGCACCCCGGGCAGTAGAAAAAGACTCGGTCAGCTCCCCGCCGACCCAGCGGAGCGACCCGCACGGTCTGGCCACAGCGGCGGCATGGGCGACCGGAGCGCCCGTGGACCCATGAGCGCGCGTCAGCTCGCACGATGCCCGTCGAGGACTGGATCGCGTGCTCCCGCCCGCGCACCATGAGCTCGTGGACCCGCGCGACGAGGGTGTCGACCTGCTCGGGTGACAGGCCGGCTGCCTCGCGCCACGGGTGCAGCCGTTGGGCGAAGAGGACCTCGCTCGCCCAAAAGGTCCCGACCCCCGCCAGGACCCGCTGGTCGAGCAGCGCCGCAGCGATCGAGGTGCGGGTGCTCGACCCGACGATGTGTCGTGCCACGAGGCCGGGGTCCCAGTCGGTGCCCAGCACATCAGGCCCGAGATGCCCGACGAGCAGGTGCTCATCACTGCGGCGCACGAGGTTGAGCTCCCCCAGTCGCAGTCCGAGGGTGGTCCAGGCGGCATTGCCGATCGCAGCCCGCAGGTCAGGTCGTCGCAGGCCGCGAGCGGCTGCCTCGGACCCTGCGGCCTCGACCCGCCACGACCCCTCCATGCGCAGGTGAGTGTGCAGCGTCCACCCGGAGTCGAATCGGTGGAGCAGGTGCTTGCCCCTGGGCACCACCTCATCGATGCCTGCGTCCCGCAGGGGGTCTTCGCCGAGCTCACCCCACCTGATGTCGACGAGGGTCGCCGGTTGTCCGGACAGCGCCGCGTGGAGGCGCTGCGCGGTGCGCCAGACGGTGTCTCCCTCGGGCACGAGGTCAGCCCCGCCCGCCGGGGCGCAGCCGCAGCCCGCGCGGGGTCATCGTGAACCCGGCGTCGGTCAGCGCACGGGCGAGCGGGTCGTGCGAGCCCAGGACGGGGGCTCCGTCGGCCTTGTGCACCGTGAGTCGCCCCAGCGCACCTCGGTGCACAGCATCGGCCAGGCCACCGGCCGCCTGGGCCAGAGCGTCGTCGTCGCTCGGCCACGACAGCAGGGTGCGTCCACCCCGCTCGACATAGAGGACGAGCTGTCCGTCGACGGCGACGACGAGCGCACCCGCCTTGCGGCCGGGCTGGTGCCCCGAGTCCCGCTCGGGCCAGCGCAGCGCGGCGCCCCACGGGTTGGCCGGGTCGGTGGCCGCCAGGACCACTGCCCCCTCGGGGGCCCGGGAGGAGCGCACCTCGTCGACGGCCCCGGGGACAGCGAACTGCGAGGCGCCCAGACCCTCGATGAAATACCCACGTCGCACCTGGCCCGCCTCCTCGGCTGCGCCGAGGACCCGGTGGACGACGGCGAAGCCTCCCTGGACCTCTTCGGCGACGACCGCTCCTCGCGTGACGACGCCGTGTCGGTCGAGCAGTCCCTCTGCCGTGGCGTGGAGGCGGACGGTGGGGTCGGTCTCGGCGCGGGGCAGCGCCGACCACCGACCCGCGACGCGGGGCGGCCCGCTGCGCTGCGGCAGGGTGGGGCGGCCCAGCCTCGGTCGGCCGCCGTAGCGGCTCCGGGCGGCCGGGCGCCGCTGTGGCTTGTGCGCGGTGCGTCCGCCGGCCAGCAGGCCACGCACGGGGGCGAGGGTGTCCCCGGTGACGAGTCCCCGGTGGGCCAGGGCCCACAGGATGTCGGCCAGCGCATCGTCATCGATGGGGTCCTCGCCCTCGACCCGCTCCCGGGCCACGGCGTCGGCCAGGTCGCGGAAGAAGTAGGCGCCTCCGCCCGAGAGAGTGGCGTGAACCCTCGCCTCCACATCGGTGAGGCCGGCATCGTCAGCGATCGGAAGTGTCGTCTCGGCCCCGTCGGCGAGATGCAGGCTGATCCACGCGTCGTCGCCGGGCAGACTCCCGTGCCCGGCCCACAGCACCTCGCCGGTCGCCATCAGGTCGTCCAGGAGTGGTCCGACGACATCATCGATCCGGGCCGGCAGGACGAGGGACTCGAGCGCGCTGGCGGGCATCCGCACGCCGCTCAGCTGCTCGACGACCCGCAGGACGCCATCCCGCCCGCGCATCCGGGTGCCGACGCCCTGCCACGCGGGCAGGAACCGTGCGTACTGCCGCGGCTCGACGGGCTCGACCTCGTGTCGCAGCGCGGCGAGCGAGCGTCGCCGCAGGACACGCAGCACCTCGGCGTCGCAGAACTCCCCACCGCGCCCACCGCACTCCACGGGCAGCAGGTCGCCCTCGACGAGCCGGCCGGCCTGCACGAGACGGCGCAGCGCATCGGTCGCGACAGCGCGACCGATGCCGTAGTGCGCGGCCAGGTCCGTGGCGGCGAAGGGGGCGTGGGTGCGGGCGTAGCGCGTCACGAGCTCACCGAGCGGGTCATCCGTCGGCTGGAGGACCGAGTCCGCGAGGCCCTGGGGCAGGCTCACCCCGAGTGCGTCACGCAGGCGGGCGGCGTCCTCGGTGCTGGCCCACCGATCCTCACCGGCCACGCGCACGGGGATGACCTGACGACTGGATCCGAGGTCGGCGAGGGCGGCGCGGATCGCCTCTGCGTCGAGCCGGCTGCGCGCGTCGAGTGCCTCCACCGACAAGGGGCCGAGGACGCGCAGCAGGTCGAGCAGGTCCTCGCCGTCGCGGGCGGCCCGCTCGGGGGTCAGGCACTGCAGCTCGGCACTCGTGCGCTCGACGGCTGCAGGGTCCAGCAGGTCCGCCAGGGACAGCTGCTCCCCGCGCCCCAGCAGGTCGGCGAGCAGGCTGGGGTCGAGGGTCAGCGCGGCCGCGCGTCGCTCGGCGAGCGGCGAGTCCCCTTCGTAGAGGAACTGCGCGACATAGCCGAACATCAACGACGCAGCGAAGGGGGAGGGTCGCTGGCTCTCGACGTCGACGAGCGTGACCCGGCGTCCCGCGATGTGCGTCATGAGCTGGGTGAGTGCCGGGACGTCGAAGACGTCCTGCAGGCACTCGCGCACGGCCTCCAGCACGATCGGGAAGTCGGAGTGGCCGCTCGCCACCTGCAGGAGCGCGGCCGAGCGTTGGCGCTGCTGCCACAGCGGTTGGCGCCGGTCGGGGCGCCTCCGCGGGAGCAGCAGGGCGCGCGCTGCGCACTCACGGAAACGGGCGGCGAAGAGCGCTGATCCGCCGATCTCCTCGGTGACGGCACGCTCGACATCGGCGGGGTCGAGCGTGATCAGGTCGAGGACCTGGGCGAAGCCGCCGGCGTCCAGCTCGAGGTCCGGCAGCCGCAGGACGATCCCGTCGTCGCCATGCATCGCCTGCACGTCGATGCCGAAGTGCTCGCGCATGCGACCGGCGATGGCCAGCGCCCACGGCGCATGGACCTGCGCACCGAAGGGGGAGTGCAGCGCGACCCGCCAGTCGCCGATCTCGTCCCGGAATCGCTCGACCACGATGGTGCGGTCGTCGGACAGGTGGCCGGTGGCGGTGCGCTGCTCCTCGAGGTAGGCGAGCAGGTTGTCGCGGGCCCACT
>JAKDKQ010000120.1 GCA_030453295.1 Janibacter sp. | reverse complement strand
TCTCCGTGCCGAGCCCGCAGTACAAGGCAGTCGTCGGCCTCGTGCGCCACCTGCCTCGCGCCCTCCTGCGCAACCCACGCGTCAGCGCGATGCACCGCAAGAACTGAGCTGCCCCTCCCCGCATCTCCTCAAGGTCGTACCCCAAAGTCCGCATCTCCTTAAGGTCGTACCCCAAAGTCCGCATCTCCTTAAGGTCGTGCGCAAAAAATGCGCACGACCTTAAGGAGATGCGGTTCAGAGGGGGCCGAGGGTGGTGGTGAGGTCGGCGTCGAGGTCCAGCGACTCGAGGACGTGGAGCAGCGCGCGCTCCTCGAATCGGAAGTGCGACTCCATGATCGCGCCGAGGCCATCGAGGTGCGTGTGGACCCTCTCCGGTGGTTCGTCCCGATCGAGCGCTGCCTCCAGCCCGGAGATGAGGTGGCTCATCATCGAGTGGTCCTGCGTCAGCTTGCGCAGGGTGTCGCCGAGCTCGGGGTGCTCGGCGGCGATTGCGGGGAAGAGGTGAGCGTCCTCCCCTTCGTGATGGCGGGTGAGGGCCGTGCAGAAACCGCGGCAGAACACCAGCAGGTCCCGCGCCACCTCGGGATCGTCGCCAGCGCCTCGCACGAGGTCGAGCGCCTCGCGCAGCCGGGCGTGGACCGCCCTCAATTCATGTGCCCAGGCCACCAGCCGGGTCCGGTCGCCCTCAGTCACGGGAGGGCGAAGGGTGGGAAACGCGCATCGCGCGTCCTCCTTCGGTACGGCGCCTCCATGCCTGACACGGTCTGCCACCGGCACGCGACGCTGGCGCCCACCCTAGCCCTGTCTCGAGCTCTGTCTCGGCAAAAGCTACTTGCGGGTACGACGTGCACCTGTCGAAGCGTCCCCGGACGCACGGCTGGTTTTCCGGGGTTCCCGAATCGGCCGGCTCAGCAGGTGCACGTCGTACCCGCAAGTAACCGGGGTCGCCTTCGGTGCGCGGAGGCAGCCGCAGCGAGCGTGGGAAGATCGACCCGTGACTGACATCGCTGCCGACCGCGCCCGCCTGCTCGAGATCGTCAAGGACAAGGCCATCGTCCACGGACGGGTGACCCTCTCCTCCGGCGCCGAGGCCGACTACTACGTCGACCTGCGCCGCATCACCCTCGATGGCGAGGCCTCCCCGCTCGTCGGCCGGGTCATGCTCGACCTCGTCGCGGACCTCGACTTCGACGCCGTCGGCGGTCTGACGCTGGGCGCCGACCCCGTCGCCACCTCCATGCTCCACGCCACGGCGGCGAAGGGGGAGCGGCTGGACGCCTTCGTGGTGCGCAAGTCGGGCAAGGCGCACGGCCTGCAGCAGCGCATCGAGGGGCCGTCGATCGAGGGCCGCCGCGTCCTGATCGTCGAGGACACCTCCACCACCGGCAACTCGCCGCTGGAGGCGGCCAACGCCGCGCGTGAGGCGGGTGCCGAGGTCGTCGCCGTCGCGACGATCGCCGACCGGGCGACCGGTGCCGCGGACACGTTCGCCGAGGCCGGCCTGGAGTACCGCCACGTCTTCGGGCTCGAGGAGCTCGGGCTCGCCTGAAGTCCAGATTAAGTTAGGCTCTCCTAAGTTCAACCGTCCCCCGGTTTCAGGAGAGTCATGAAGATCGCCGAGCTCAAGGACCGCGTGGTCCTCGGTGCAGCCCGCGTGTACGCCCGTCGGACGATGGCCGACTACGCCGAGCGCTCGGAGGAGTCGCAGTTCGAGGTCACGGTCACCCGGGTCGTCGAGCTCAACCCCGTCATGCGGCGGGTCACCCTGGCCGCCCCCGAGCTGCGCGACTACGCGCTGCTCGGGCCGGACGAGTACTTCGGTCTGCTCATGCCCGGCGCCGACGGTCTCCTCCACCTGCCCGACCCCGAGCGGTCCAACGTGCGTGCCGCCATCAGCGAGATGCCCGAGGACGAGCAGCCCGGCCTGCGCTGGTACACGATCCGCAGCATCCGCCGACGGGAGGGCGAGGTCGACGTCGACATCGTCACCCACGGTGACTCCGGCCCCGGCTCCGCATGGGCGACCTCCGTGCAGGTCGGCGACACCGCGGCCTTCCGCTCCGGGGGAGCGCTCTACTCGAGCTTCGACGAGGGGCGCCAGCTCATCGTCGCCGACGAGACGGGCGTCCCCGCACTCCTGGCGATCCTCGAGGAGCGCGCCCGGCGCGGTCTGCCCGGCCTCGATGCCGGCATCGAGGCCCACGTCGAGGTCCCGTCGACCTCGGTGCTGGACGGCATGGAGGTGCCCGCCGAGGTCGTGGTCCACATGCGGGGCTCCGACGCGCCCGGCACCGCCGTCCTCGCAGCTCTCGTCGACTCGCCCGACGCGACGACCGACCTCGACTACGCGTGGCTCTGCGGCGAGTCCGGGCTGGCGACCTCCCTTCGACGCCACCTCGTGCAGCAGGGCATGGACAAGCGGCAGATCACCTTTTCGGGCTACTGGAAGCTGGGCGCTGCACGGGGCTGACCCGTCGACGGATAGCGTGATCCGCATGGAGCCGCACCTCGTCGCCCTGGATGTCGACGGCACGATCCTGACCCATGACGGCGAGCTACGGGCCGCCACCCGCGACGCGATCCGGGCGGTCGCCGACGCCGGCCACCAGATCGTCATCTCGACCGGGCGCTCGGTCGTCGCCACGACCCCCGTCCTGGAGATGCTCGATCTCTCCCACGGATGGGCCGTCTGCTCCAACGGCGCGGTCACCCTCGAGCTGGATCCCGCTGAGCCGCAGGGCTACCGCGTCGCGGAGACGGTCACCTTCGACCCCCGCGAGGCGCTCACCCTCGTCATGGAGCACGCGCCGCACATCCTCGTCGCGGTCGAGGAGGTCGGCGTCGGTTTCAAGGTGGCCCGGCCCTACCCCGAGGGGGTGCTGCAGGGCGAGCAGGTCGTCGTCCCCTTCGAGCAGCTCGTCGACCGTCCGACCACTCGCGTGACCTTCCACGACCCCGAGGCCGCGAGCGAGGACTTCCTCGAGCTCGTCGAGCGGATCGGTCTGCACGGGGTGAGCTACGCCGTCGGTTACACCGCCTGGCTGGACCTGGCGCCCGAGGGCGTGTCCAAGGGCTCGGCGCTGGAGCTGGTGCGCCGGCGCCTCGGCATCGAGCCCCACCTGACCTTCGCCGCCGGGGACCAGCGCAACGACCTGGAGATGCTCCGCTGGGCCGCCCGTGGGGTCGCGATGGGCGACGCACCGCCCGAGGTCGTCGCCGCGGCCGACGAGCAGACCGGGACGGTCTACGAGGACGGGCTCGCAGCGGCCCTCCGCCCACTGATCTGAGGGCAGGATGGGGTCGTGAGCCGCACCCCTGATCTCCATGACGCCCGCGACGCCGCCCGCAAGGTCGGCGACCACCCCGCCCTCGAGGCCCTGGCGCGCGTCGGTTTCGTCGTCTCCGGGCTGCTGCACATCGTGCTCGGCTGGACCGCCGGCCGCGTGGGCTGGGGCGGTGGCGGCCAGGCCGACCAGTCCGGTGCCCTCTCCTCGCTCGCGAGCAACCCCGCCGGCACGGTCCTCATGTGGGTCATCGTCATCGGGCTCGCGGCGCTCGTCCTGTGGCAGCTGACGGTGGCGGTCGGGCCGAGGCTCGGCGACGGTGGTGCCCTTGATCGGATCAAGGCACTCGGCAAGGCGACGGTCTACGCGGTCCTGGCCTGGACCGCGTCGAAGTTCGCCCTCGGCTCCGGCTCGTCGTCGTCCTCCGAGCAGTCCTCCCAGGACCTCACCGCCACCCTCATGGAGGCACCCGCCGGGCAGGTTCTCGTCGGCGCGGTGGGAGTCGCCGTCATCGTCGTCGGCGGGTACCACGTCTACAAGGGGCTCTCCCGCACGTTCCTCGACGACCTCGAGGAGGACCCCGGCACGTGGGCGACCCGGTCCGGCACGATCGGTTACCCGGCGAAGGGAGCGGTCCTCGCCCTCGTCGGAGTCTTCTTCGTCATCGCCGCCGTCCAGCACCAGTCGTCCGAAGCCTCCGGCCTCGACGGCGCGCTCAAGAGCCTGCGCGACCAGCCCTTTGGCCCGGTGCTCCTCACGGTGGTCGCGGCGGGCCTGATCGCCTTTGGCCTGTACTGCTTCGCCCGGGCCCGCCACCAGCGGATCTGAGGCGCCCCCCTTCGTCATCAAAGCGCTTGCCGGGGCGAAGGGGGGAGCCCTAGCCTTGTCGGGTCAGACCGGCCGGTGACAGCGCCCGGTCCCCTCGACCACAAGGTGATGACCCGCCCGATGCGGCACCAGATCTCCTGCGACTGAAGAGCGCGACCGACCGCGGCCCACGCACCGCGAGTCCCGTCGGCGCGTGCGCAGCGACGGTACGGAGATCTCCATGTCATCACCCATCCCGGGGGCGGACGCCCTCGTCACTCTCACCCACCTCACCCTCGACTGGCCCGACGGCACGCGCGCCCTCGACGACGTCAGCGGGTCCTTCGGCCCGGGGCGGACCGGCCTCGTCGGGCGCAACGGCTCGGGCAAGACCACGCTGCTGCGCCTGATCACCGGGGAACTCACGCCGAGCGACGGGACGCTCCACGTCGCCGGGTCTGTCGCGACCCTGCCGCAGCAGCTCGGCCTCGACACGCAGCAGACGGTGGCCCAGGCACTCGGCATCGCACCGGCGCTCGCGGCCATCGCCCGGGTCGAGGGCGGCTCCCTCGAGCAGGCGGACTTCGATGCGGCAGAGGGGCGCTGGGGTGTCGAGGCCGAAGCGCTCTCGACCCTCGCCGCTCTGGGGCTGGCCGCCGACACGGACCTGCTCGAGCGACCTCTCGGCACCCTGTCCGGCGGTGAGGTCGTCACCGTGGGGCTCGCGGCGCTCCAGCTGCAGCGGGCCGACATCGACCTGCTCGACGAGCCGACCAACAACCTCGACCGGGCGGCCCGACAGCGTCTCGTCGAGGTGATCGACGCGTGGCCGACCGGGCGCTCGCTCGTCGTGGTCAGCCACGACACCGACCTGCTCGAGCACGTCGACCGCATCGTCGAGGTGCACGACCACGAGCTGCGCGGCTTCGACGGGCCGTGGTCGGTGTACCGCGCCGCGATCGAGGACGAGCAGCAGGCGGCCGCTGATGCCGTGCAGGCCGCGGAGCAGGACGTGCGCCGGCAGAAGCGCGACCGCATCGAGGCCGAGCTCAAGCTGGCCGGGCGCCAGCGCATCGCCGATCGTGACGCCGCGAGCAAGCGGGCGCCCAAGATCGTCATGAACACCTGGGCGATGAAGGCGGAGAAGTCCGCCGCCAAGCACCGGCACCTCCACGACGACCGGCTCGACCGTGCGCGGACCTCGCTCACGCAGGCCGAGGGGCGGGTCCGAGAGGACCGCTCGGTGCGCATCGAGCTCCCCGGTACCCGCGTGCCGGCCGGGCGCACGGTGCTGGAGCTGCGCGAGGCGACAGGTACTCCCCTTCGAGGCTCGGCCGCTCACGGCCTCGCTCCTCAGGACAGCGCCTTCGTCGTCAGAGGGCCGGAGCGGATCGCGCTGTCCGGAGCCAACGGGGCCGGCAAGACCACCCTCCTGCGGGAGGTCCTCGGCCTGACCACGGCAGTCGAGCCGGTGGCCCGGCTCGTCCGGCGGATCGACGAGGTGGGTCACCTGCCGCAGCGGATCGAGCTCGACGAGGACCTGAGCATCCTCGAGACCGTCCGTGCTGCCGCGCCCACCGTTGCGCCGCAGCAGGTGCGGGCGTCGTTGGCGCGCTTCCTCTTCCGCGGTGCGCTCGCCGAGCGATCCGTCGCGGGGCTGTCGGGTGGCGAGCGCTTCCGGGTTGCCCTCGCCAGCGTGCTGCTCGCCGATCCGGCGCCGCACCTGATCGTCCTGGACGAGCCGACCAACAGCCTCGACGTCGACAGCATCGACCAGCTCGTCGACGCGCTGAGTGCCTACGAGGGGGCGCTGCTCGTGGTCAGCCACGACGAGGGCTTCCTCGAGCGGATCGGCATCACCCGCCGCTGGGAGGTCCGCGACGGACGTCTGCGGACGTCCTCCTAGGGCACGGGACGCTCGGTGGTCGGGACCGCAGGGAGGAGGGCCAGCCCGAGGAGGGTGACCACCGTCCCGAGCACCAGGCCCATCGTGACGTCGCTGATGTTGTGGACGCCGAGCAGGATGCGGTCGGCGGCGGTGAGAGCAGCGCCCATGACGGCGAGCACGGTTGCGCTCCACCGGACCCAGGCGCGCTGCACGACCTGCACGAGCGAGATGACCAGCACTGCGCCGATCGAGATGTTGGTGGCATGCCCGCTCGGATAGGACCAGCCGCCGACTTCGACGACCGCGTCGATGGGGCGGGGGCGCTCGACGAGCAGCTTGCACCAGGCGCCCAGGCCCCAGCCGAGGAGACCGATGAGGAGCGTGACGATCGCGGCCCTCGCGGTGATGCGACGACGCACGGCGAGCACGCCCCCGAGGATCGCCACGCAGGGGTAGACGAACCACGGCCCGCTGAGCACGGCCCAGAGCACTGCTGCATCGTGCCAGCTCTGGTGTCCGGCCAGCGT
>JAKDKQ010000119.1 GCA_030453295.1 Janibacter sp. | reverse complement strand
CCCAACGACTCCGAGCGCGTCGTGTGGGAAAACCTGAGGGACTCCCTTCGTCCGCAGGACACGCTGATCGCCAACCTCCGCCTGACCGACAGTCGCAAGGACCACGAGGCGGATCTGGTCGTCGTCATGCCGGACATCGGTGTGGTCGTCGTGGAGGTCAAGGGGAGTGGCGTGCGCATCGAGGACGGGCGGTGGTCGATCCAACGTGACGGCAAGCGCGTCGCCATCGACCCGGTGGGGCAGGTCCTGGGCACGCACTACGCGATCAGGGAGTACGTCGAGTCCGACCGTCGCTGGGCCGACTCCTCACGCGCGAGGGTGCGCTTCGCGCATGCGGTGGTCACCCCCTTCGTCAGTCTTGGTCTGGACTTCGACCTGCCCGACTGCCCGCGGTGGATGATCCACGACCGCGAGGACCTGCCGACGCTCGCCGAGCGGCTGGCCGACATCCCGCTCGGCTTCGACACCCACCTGCGGGTCCCGAGCGAAGACGACTGCGAGACCGTCGTCGACATCCTCACCGCGCGCGGGACCGACGCGATCGCGACCGTCGTCGACGAGGCCGACGAGCGGGAGGCCCGCGCGGACCGCCTCACCCAGGAGCAGGGGCTGATCCTCGACGTCACCCGGCTGCTGCGGCGGGTCGAGATCCGCGGGGGAGCGGGCAGCGGC
This sequence comes from Janibacter sp., assembly GCA_030453295.1. Taxonomy (GTDB): domain Bacteria; phylum Actinomycetota; class Actinomycetes; order Actinomycetales; family Dermatophilaceae; genus Janibacter. Next base: position 5,867 of record JAKDKQ010000119.1, on the reverse strand, counting down.
AAGACCGTCCTCGCCCTCACCCAGGCCTCGCAGCTGAGCGCCGGCCGCACTGGAGAGCTGCCACGACCCGCCGAGCGGGTGGCGCTGCTCTGCTACTCGATCGGGCTGGCGACGTATTTGGGGCGAGAGGTGGCGACCTGGCCGCGACGCCGGCGACCCGCCTTCGTCGGCACCTTCGAAGAGCTCGGCAACCTCTGGGGCGTCCCCTCGGGGACCCGCGACGACCCCCACTACTGGGAGGAGACCTTCCCCCGCCTGATGGCAGACAAGGCTGCCGAGCTGCCACCCGGGAAGCGTTTCGACTCCTTCGTCGTCGACGAGGCGCAGGACTTCGCCGAGTCGTGGTGGCGGCCGCTCATCGGTGCGCTGACCGACGAGAGCGAGGGCGGCCTGTACATCTACTCCGACGAGAACCAGCGCCTCTTCAACCGATTTGGTCGCCCGCCGGTCCCGCTCGTGCCCCTCGTGCTCGACCACAACCTGCGCAACACCCGGCAGATCGCCGAGGTCTTCCGTCCGCTCGCCCCGCTGCGGATGCGCCTCGAGGGCGGCGACGGGCCGGACGTCGCCTTTGTCGCAGCGACCTCCGAGGACGCTCTCGACATCGCCGACGACCAGGTCGACCTGCTGCTGGACGAAGGGTGGAACCCCGGCCACGTCGCCCTCCTCACCACCGGCCGGCGGCACCCTGTGCAGGTCGAGCGGCAGGAGGAGCTCGGGCAGCGCGGCTACTGGGACACGTTCTGGGACAACGACGACGTCTTCTACGGCCACGTCCTCGGAGCGAAGGGGATGGAACGTCGCGCCGTCGTGCTCTGCGTCAACGAGAGCGGGACCATGGGCCGCTTCCGCGAGCGTCTCTACGTCGGTCTCTCCAGGGCCACCGACCGCCTCGTCGTCGTCGGTGATCTTGACGTCATCGCCCGCGTCGAGGAGCAGGTGGCGCGGACACTGGGCGGGCGCAGGTAGCATCGACCCCGGTAGACACAGGGGAGCACATGAACGAACACGCGCCAGGTTGGTACGAGCACGAGGGCGAGCGACGCTACTGGGATGGGTCCCAGTGGACGCACTCGTCGTCGGCGCCCGCAGCATCGACGCCACCGCCGCCACTCGCACCACCGCCACCCGCACCGCCGGTCACGAGCCAGGTCGTGCCCTACGCGCCGCCGCCCGCGTACGGAGCTGGAGGACCCCCCTTCGGGGCGCCGCAGCCTCCCTACCCGGGCGGGATCCCGGTCGCCCGCAAGGAGCCGGCCATCGCGTTGGTCGTCTCCTTCCTCATCCCCGGAGTCGGGTCGATGATGAACGGCGATGTCGGCGCAGGCGTCGGATTCCTCGGCCTCTACGTCTTCGGCCTCGTCCTGCTGATCTGCCTCGGCTGGATCCTCATCGGCTTCATCGGCCTGCCGATGATGCTCGTGGCGTGGGGATGGGGCATGTACCACGCCTATCAGGGCGCCGTGGACTTCAACCGACGAGCCGGGTATCAGAACTAACTCGGTTCAGCAAGGCATGGGGACTTCTCCCCATGCCCTCAAGGGAGCAGCGCAGGTACGCTGGGCCCCGCACATGATGATCACATTCGAGAGATACGGAGAGGGCCTGCGATGAGCAACTGGGCTGCCGGTTGGTATCAGGACCCTGACAACCAGGGACAGATCCGCTATTGGGACGGCAATGGATGGACCGAGCACCGGCAGGCCACGCCTGACGGTTTCGGAGTGGGAGCCCCTGGCCCCGACTCCTCGGGTGCCGGTACCCGCCAGGACAATGTCGGGTCCACGAGCGAGGTCGACGAGGCCACGCGAGTGCGTCCCAACGCCGATCGTGCGCCTGAGACGGAGGCCATCTCCACCGACAACGCGGGCTATGGCGCCGCGGCCTACGGGCAGCAGGGCTACGACCAGTCCAGCGCCTACGGCCAGCAGCAGGGCTACGGGCAGCAGGGTTACGACCAGTCCAGCGCCTACGGCCAGCAGCAGGGCTACGACCAGTCCGGCGCCTACGGCCAGCAGGCCGGCTACAACCAGCAGGCCGGCGGCTACGGCCAGCAGCCGTCCTATGCAGCGGGCCAGCCCGCCAGCAAGAGCAAGCTGCCGCTGATCGCCGGTCTCGGCGTCATCGGCCTCGTGCTCGTGGTGGCCCTGGGCTTCCTCGGCTTCACGCTCATCGGTGGCGGCGACGACGACCCGACCACCGCGGCGCCGTCGACCACGAGCCAGCCGACGGACTCGCCCACCTCCGACCCGACCGACTCGCCGACCTCCGACCCGACCACGTCGGACCCGACGACCTCGACGACCACGGACGGCCCGACCAAGAACGCCGACACCAAGGCCGCCAAGTGGGACACCACGTACACGGGCAAGGGCCACGACACCGTCAAGGTCCCCGCCGGTGACGGCTCCGGTCTGATGGAGTTCACCTACGACGGTCAGAAGTACGACAGCCTGACGATCAAGGGCCTGGACTTCAACGACAAGACCAACGAGTACATCCTCTCTGCCAGCGACAGCAAGAAGGGCACCGTGGCGTACAACCTCACGGGGTACAGCGCGAGCACCACGCAGATCGAGATGGACACCAAGGGCTCGTGGAGCGTGAAGTTCAAGAAGATCGACGAGGCACCGACCTTCGGCAAGAGCGAGAAGGGCGACGGCTCGCAGGTCTTCAAGTGGGACGGCAAGAAGGCTGACATCGGTGTGAAGTACACCCAGCCCAAGGACTCCTTCATCGGCAACATCAAGGTCCAGGCCGTCGGCGCCGAGGACTACCCGGACCGTCTCGTCAGCGAGTACGACAGCTACGAGGGCACCACGACGGTCCAGGAGGGTACGAAGTACCTGGTCGTCGACGCGGCAGGCGACTGGTCGATCACCAAGAAGTGATCTCCTGACGCACCTCGACGCAGGGAGTGGGTGCTCAGCACTCGATGACGTTGACGGCGAGCCCGCCGCGGGCGGTCTCCTTGTACTTGACCTTCATGTCCCGACCGGTCTCGCGCATCGTCTTGACGACCTTGTCCAGCGACACGACGTGCGAGCCGTCGCCGCGCAGGGCGGTGCGGGCCGCAGTGATCGCCTTGACGGACGCGACGGCATTGCGCTCGATGCAGGGGATCTGGACGAGCCCGCCGACCGGGTCGCAGGTCAGGCCCAGGTTGTGCTCCATGCCGATCTCCGCCGCATTTTCGACCTGAGCCGGGCTGCCGCCCATCACGGCGGCCATCGCGCCGGCCGCCATCGAGCAGGCTGAGCCGACCTCGCCCTGGCAACCGACCTCGGCACCCGAGATCGACGCATTTTCCTTGTAGATCACGCCGATCGCGGCCGCGGTGAGCAGGAACCGGATGATGCCGTCGTCATCGGCACCCGGCACGAAGTCGACGTAGTAGCGCAGCACCGCGGGGATGATGCCGGCCGCGCCGTTGGTGGGAGCCGTGACGACCCGACCGCCGGCGGCGTTCTCCTCGTTGACGGCCAAGGCATAGAGCGTCAGCCAGTCCATGCCGCGCAGAGGGTCGGTGCTGTCGCCCTCGGAGCGCAGCCGCTGGTGCAGCTGGGGGGCACGACGACGGACCTTGAGCCCGCCGGGGAGCACGCCCTCGGTGCGGGAGCCGTTGTCGATGCACTCGACCATGACCGACCAGATGTGCAGCAGCTCGCTGCGGACCTCGTCCTCGGTGCGCCAGGACATCTCGTTGTCCAGCATCACCTGGGAGATCGACAGGCCGGTCTCGTGGCAGATCGTCAACAGCTGGTCGCCGGTGGTGAAGGGGTGGGCGACAGGGGTGGTGTCGGCGACGATCTTGGTCGACCCGGAGGCGTCCTCGCCGACGACGAAGCCACCGCCGACGGAGTAGTAGGTGTGGCTGCTGATCGGCTCCTCGCCCTCGCCCCAGGCGGTGAAGGTCATGCCGTTGGGGTGCAGGGGGAGCGCCTTGCGCCGGTGCAGCACGAGGTCGTCGTCCTCGACGAAGTCGATCTCGTGCTCACCCAGCAGGTTGACCCGGCGTGAGCTGCGGATCTGCTCCAGCTTGCCCATGACCAGGCGGGGGTCGCACAGCTCAGGGCGCTCGCCGGACAGGCCGAGCAGCACGGCAGTGTTGGAGCCGTGACCGTGGCCGGTCGCGCCCAAGGACCCGAAGAGCTCGGCCTTGACCCGGCGGACGTCGGAGAGCAGCTCCTCGTCGCGCATCCGCTCTGCGAACATCATGGCGGCCCGCATGGGGCCGACGGTGTGCGAGCTCGAGGGGCCGATGCCGATCGAAAACAGGTCGAAGACGCTCAGTGCCACGGGTGGCTCTCCTGGGTGCTGGGGGTGGGTGCACGGACGGCGGACGCGCTGGGTGGGGCGTCGTGCCGTGGATCACACTACCGACCCCGGCTGACCGGGTGCGGGCCTGTGGAAAAGCTCGCGGTGGCCAGCGCCGATCGGGCCATCATCAAGGGCATGACCTTTGAAGACCTGCCCCAGGACTGGCCCACCCGACCCCTCACCGACCCGCGGATCGCCGCCGACGTCGTCGACCTCGTCGTCCGCGAGAGCGACCGCGCCACGGGATGCCTGACCATCCTGCTGTGCGACGACACCCGGCGCATGATCCAACCGATCTCGATCACCGACCTGGACCTCGTCGGCCCGGCGCCGGGGGACTACGGGCGTCCCTTCGACCTCGTCGTCGGCGCGCTCGCCGCGCGCCTGGGCGGAGTGGTCGTCGCGATCGGCCGCCCCCCCGGGTCATCGCCCGATGACGAGGCCCGGGCCTGGCACGAGGCCGCCATCGCTGGCTGCCGCGAGCACGGCGTGCCGCTGCTCGGCACCTACCTGGCGACGGCGGACGCCGTCGTCGAGATGCCGCGCTGGGACCAGCTCTCGCTCGCGCCCACCGGCTGACCCGCTACACCAGCTGGCCCTCGATCTCGGCGGTGATCGCCGCGCCGATCGCTGCGGCGAAGGCCACGGGGTCCTCGTGGGCAGCCGGGGACTCCGGGACGATCACATCGACCAACCCGTCCTCGAGCATCTGCTGCGCGCCCACCCGCTGGCGTGCGGCGAGCAGGGGAGCGTGGTCGGTGTCCTTGTACATGATCGCGCTCGCGCCCTCCGGCGGCAGCGGCGAGAGCCATGCATTGCCCGCGGCGATGACTCGACGGGCGGGCAGCAGCGCGAGGGCGCCCCCACCGGTGCCCTCGCCGAGGAGCACCGAGACGCTCGGCACGCTCAGTGAGGTCATGTCCGCGATGCACCGGGCGATCTCACCGGCCAGCGCGCCCTCCTCCGCGCGCGGGGAGAGGTCCGCCCCGGGGGTGTCGATGACGGTGACGAGCGGCAGGCCGAGCTCGCTCGCCATCCGCATGCCGCGCCGCGCCTCACGCAATGCGGCCGGACCCATCGACTCGGAGACCTGGTAGCGGCGGTCCTGACCGACGAGCACGCACGCGCGGCCACCGAAGGACGCCAGCGCGAGCATCACGCCCTTGTCGGACTCGCCGAAGCCGGTGCCGTTGAGCGGGATGACGTCGTCGGCTGCGTGCTTGAGCAGCTCGCGCACTCCCGGACGGTCCTGGCGTCGTGTCGTCTCGATCGAGCACCACAGGCTGGCGATCTCCTCCTCGCTCGGCTCCGGCCGGGAGACGAAGGGGGTGACCGGCCACGCGGGGTGGTCCGAGGGGTCAGCGGTGCTCCCTTCGGTCGTGGCGGACAGCAAGGTCAACGCTCGAGCGGCGATGTCGGCCAGCCCGTCGATCGGGACGATTGCATCGACGATGCCCTTGTCGACGAGGTTCTCCGCCACCTGCACGCCGTCGGGGAAGGGCACGCCGTTGACCGTCTCGTAGACGACCGGGCCGAGGAAGCCGATG
>JAKDKQ010000118.1 GCA_030453295.1 Janibacter sp. | reverse complement strand
ACCAGGACAACGCGAAGAAGATCTCCAAGATCATCCGCGACGAGGGCCCCAAGGGGATCAAGCCGCAGATCCAGGGCGATGAGCTGCGCGTCACCGGCAAGTCGCGCGACGAACTCCAGGAGATCATCGCGCTCCTCAAGGGCAAGGATCTCGACGTGGCGCTGCAGTTCACCAACTACCGGTAACTCACGGCAGGTTGTCCAGCGCCAGCCGCGCCGCGTTGTAGCCACACATCCCGTGCGCCCCGGGTCCGGGCGGGGTCGCCGCGGAGCAGATGTAGGCCCCCGGGACCCCGATCCTGTACGGGGAGGCAGTGACGCGTGGGCCGAAGACGAGCTGGCGGATGTCCTTGGCACCCGTGATGATGTCGCCGCCCACGTAGTTGCTGTTGTAGTCGGCCATCTGCGTCGTGCTGCGCACTGACCTGCCGACGATCCGCTCCCGGAACCCGGGGGCGAACCGCTCGATCTGGTCCACGATGGCTTCGGTCGCGTCGCCGGTGTAGCCATGCGGCACGTGCGCGTAGCTGTAGACCGGATGGATGTCACCGACCGAGCGTCCCGGATCGGCCAGGTACTGCTGGCCGACGAGGACGAAGGGCCGCTGCGGCATCCTCCCGGCGGCGATGTCGCGCTCGGTGGCGATGGTCTCCTCGGCGCTGCCGCCGAGGTGGACCGTGCTGGCCCTGCGGGCGTCGGGAGCGGTCCACGGGACTCCTCCCTCGACCGCGAAGTCGACCTTGAACGCACCCGGGCTGCGGCGAAAACGGGTGAAGGCCCGCCGTACCCGCGGCGGGAGCCGGTGGCCGTAGATGCTGGCCACTGCCTCCGGCGTCAGATCGAGCATCGTGATGTCGCTGGCCGGCAGCTGGTCGACATCCGTGATGCGCACTCCGGTCTCGATCCGACCTCCCAGCTCGGTCAGCCGAGCGACCATCGCGTCGGTGATGGCCTGGGTGCCACCCTCGGCGACCACCCAGCCGTTGTGGTGGCCGGCAGTGATGATGCCGACCCCGATGGCCGAGGACAGTGGCCGGTCGAGCGGCTGGAAGGCGTGGGCTGCCACCCCGGCGAAGAGGGCTCGTCCCCCTTCGGTCGTGAAGTACCGGGCGAGCCACGACGCCGGAAGCACGGTGGGAGCACCGAAGCGGGCCATGGCCAGCGGGTGACCCGGCACCCGGATGAGGGGCTGCAGGACGTCCTCGGAGATCCGGTCGAAGCGGGCTGAGGGCCACCCGAAGAGGGCTCGCCAGCGGCGACCGTCGGCGCCGAGCCCGGCCGCCGTCTCCTGCACGGACTGGTGCAGGACACCGGCCGTGCCGTCGTCCAGGGGATGGACGAGGTCGATCGGCGCGGTCCGCCAACGCAGCCCGTACTGCCCCAGACGGTGCTCGTCCGCGAAGGCGGAGATCACCGCCATGGGGTGGATGGCGGCGCACTCGTCGTGCAGCAGCCCCGGCACGATCACCTCGCTGCTGCGCGCCCCGCCACCGACGACGTCCTTGGCCTCCAGCACGGTGACCTCGACGCCGGCGGCAGCGAGGTGGACAGCGGCCGCAAGACCGTTGGGGCCGCTGCCCACCACGCATGCTCTGGTCATACGGCAGTATCCTCCTGCGCCGCGAGGTGGGGGTGGTTGGAACCGGTCCACGAGACGCGTGTCGGGATCGGCCCGTTGGGCAGCCACGGCTGCTCGGCCACCGCTTCGCTGACGATCCACTCCCCGCGCTCGACGATGCCCAGAGCAGCGTCCATGACGAAGTACTGCTGGGTTTTCTTGTGGATCGGCTGCGACTCGACCCAGACCACGACGAACTCACCCGGGGCGAAGTTGAGCCGGCGCTGGATGGCCTCGATGAGCTGGTCGTCGTGCAGGTGACCGTCCCCGAAGTTCCAGCCGATGATCGAGTTGCACATGAACTCGGCCTCGCGCAGCGAGTAGTTCTCGTACTCGTCCCCGAGATAGTTCTGCATCACGGAGAACAGCCCGCGCCCCTGACTGTGCATCGCGCGCCATCCGATCGTCAGCTGCAGGGTCATCTCTGCCACGTCCGGGTCATAGCCCATGCCCTCGACGAGCTGGTCGATCTGGTTCTTCGCCGGCTTGGTCAGCTCGTTGAACCGCGCCTCGGCACCGGGCGCGAGCGCCCACGTCGCCGACGCCCAGTTGCCGGCGTACTGCCGCATCGACGGCAGGAAGGACACGAGGTCAGGGCGCAGGTTGCCCAGGATCGGGAAGAAGAGGCACCCTGCGACGAGCACCGGCAGCATCCACGCCGCACTGAAGTCGAGCACACCGTAGCCATCAGCGGCCTGGTGGCCGGCGAAGAGGAAGACCGCGATGTAGGCGAAGAGGATGTTCCACTCCAGCGGCACGGCCAGGGGGAAGGTCTGGGTGATGAAGAGATGGAAGAGGACCATGCACCCCACCGCCACGAGAGTCAGCCACGGCCACGGGCTGAAGAGCAGGACGAGCGGGACCCCGCACTCCGCGATCGTGCCCAGCACGTGCGCCATGAAGTTGGCCAGGCCGGACGGCTGGAGGTCATTGGGCACAGACCGGTAGTGGGCCTTCTTGAGGAACCTCGGGACGAAGGGGGCATTGGACACCATCGGCGGCACGACCCGGCCGAAGTGGTGGTTGATCTTGGACATCGAGGCCGCCACCCACACGAGGACGATGATGACCTTGGCCGCGACGATGAAGTCGGTGAAGGTCAGCAGGCTGCCCGCCGCCGCCGAGATGATGAGGATCGGCACGTACTGCTCGCTGCGCGCGGCGAGGAAGAGGGTCTTGTCACGCAGTCCGCAGAGGGCCAACAGGACGATGGGCACGATGCACAGCACCGGCGAGACCATCCCGCCCTGGACGCTGTCCGGCAGCGAGTCAAACTGCCGCGCCGGCATGACGATCGCGACGATGAAGCTCGCCAGGCAGGCGAGATAGAGCACGACATCGCCCACGCTCCGGTTGTCCCCTGCGGTCAGGGGCACCTTCCCGGGCCACGGTGGGAGGCGGATCGTGTTGGGTCGCGCCCAGTAGGAGATCCCACCGGTCATCGGCTTGAAGTGCGCGGCCAAGGGACCCCAGGTGCCACCGATGCCGAAGAGCTCGAGGAAGAGGGTCCACAGCACGAACTTCTGGTAGACGATCGGCTCGTTCCACCACTGCGACACCGCCAAGGGCCCGCCGACGTCGGAGGTGAGGGTCGTCAGCAGGACACCGCAGCCGATGTAGAGGACGAGCACCTTGAGGATGTAGATGGCATGGACCATCTTTTGCGTCCCGAACCCGTGTTCGGCCCAGAACGCGGTGAGGAAACGGATCCGCTCCTGGTGCGGTCGCTTGAGAAACTCCGCGGGGTCAACCTGCGGCACCACAGGGGTGAGGAATGGCATCAGTTGCTCCTGTCATCCAGGTCGAGCGCCTGGCGGCGCAACGACGGTTTGTCGATCTTTCCCACGGGGTTCTTCGGCAGCGCGCCGACCACGTGGACCTCTGCCGGGACCTTGACCTTCGTGAGGTGGTCCCGGCATCTCTGCAGCAGCGCGTCGACCGTGATGTCGACATCGGGGTAGGCGACGACGTGTGCGACGACTTTTTCCCCGTAGGTGGGGTCGGGCAACCCGACGACGGCGACCTCGAGGACTCCGGGGTGGCCGGAGATCACGACCTCGATCTCCTTGGGGTAGATGTTTTCGCCACCGCGGATGATCAGGTCCTTGATCCGATCGACGATCCGTAGGTAGCCGTCCTCGTCCAAGATGCCGACGTCTCCGGTGTGCAACCAGCCGTCGCGGATCGTCGCGGCGCTCTCGTCGGGTCGCTGCAGGTAGCCGACCATGACGTTGGCGCCACGAATGACGACCTCGCCACGCTCGCCCGCCGGGAGCAGCTCACCCTCAGGCGACATGATGGCGACCTCCTGCCCGGGCATGGCCGGGCCGACGGTGCCGAGCTTGCGGACCCCGTCGACCGGGTTGACGCACGAGGCGCAGCTGCCCTCGGTCAGGCCGTAGCCCTCGACGAGGCCGAACCCGAAGCGTTCTTCGGTCGCGATCAGCAGCTCCTCGGAGACCGGCGCAGCGCCACACACGCCGAACCGCACCGAGCCGAAGTCGGCGGTGCCGGGCGAGGAGACGAGCATCGAGTAGATCGTCGGCACCGCGGAAAAGTACGTGGGTCGAAACTCATCGACGGTCTCGAAAAAGCCGCCGACCGTGAAGCGCTCCATGATCTGGGTCTGGGCGCCCACCCGCGCCGGCGTGAGGAAGCTGACGAAGATCGCGTTGGAGTGGAAGAGCGGGAGGAAGAGCAGGCACCGATCATCGGGCCCCAGCACCAACCGCTCGGCGAGCATCGCGCTCATCGCGTCGAGGTTGGCGTGATCGAGCATCACTCCCTTGGGCTGCCCGGTCGTGCCGGACGTGTACACGAGCAGCGCGAGGTCTGCGGGTGCGGTCTGCGGCTGCGCCAGGGTGCCTCGAGACAGACGCTGCAGGTCGTCGACGAGGAGCACGGGACGTCCGGCGGTGGGCGTCGCCTCGTCGCTGCCGACGACGAGCGCCGCGTCTGCGTCGTTGATCTGGAAGTCGGCCTCGTAGGCCGTGAACGCGTGGTTGATGGGCGTCGCGGCCGCACCCACGCGCCAGGCTGCAGCGAGGCAGACGAGCAGCTCCACCCGGTTGGGGAGCATCACCGCGACGACGCTGCCCGGGCCGACGCCGCGGTCAGCGAACTGCTCGGCCGCGGCCTCGACCCACTCGGCGAACTCGGCGTAGGTCAGGGCCCGGCTCACGTCAGACACGAAGGGACGGTCGGCGAAGTGCTCTGGTCGCCGCCACGGGAGGTGCATCAGGGTGGGCGTCATCACGGCTCTCTTAACGTCATTGTCGAAGGGGGCCGGCCACCGGCCCGAGAGCCACCCTAGGAACGAGTCGGCGCCTTGGCACTGTCCCAGCGGGACAATTTCTGAGCGACGCTTTGGCCCACCTTGCCCCAAAAATCATCGCCTCGGCACAGGTAGGGTGCTCGTGTGCAACGCAATGCCGCGATCGCCGCCCTTGGCGCCGAGCTCGAGGACGCGCTGGACGGCCTGACCGAGGCCATGCAGCTCGAGATGACGCAGCGGATCCCCGAGCTGCGAGGTGAGCACGCCCTGGCGGCGCTCCTCCACGAGAGCATCCACAGCAACCTGTCTGCGCTGGCCCGCGTCTTCAGCTACGACATCGAGCCCGAGCGCGTGGCCACACCGCTGGGTGCCAGCGAGTACGCCCGGCGGCTGGCGCAGCAGGGAGTGTCGATGACCGCCCTGGTCCGGGCCTACCGGCTCGGACACCGCGACCTGTTGGGGTGGGCGCTCGCCAAGTGGACGAGCACCTCAGCCAGCTCCGGGGAGCAGCAGGTGCCCCTGGCCACCGTGGCCGAGCTGATCCGCACGAGCTCCACCTACATCGACTCGATCTCCGAGCAGGTCATCGCCGAGTACACCGCCGAGCGCGAGCAGTGGCTCGCCCACCGGGACCGGGCCCGCTCCGACGTCCTCACCCAGCTGATGACCGAGGACCCGATGGACCTCTCCCGCGCGGAGCAGGTGCTGGGCTACCGACTGCGACAACGCCACCTCGGGCTCACTCTGTGGTCCGGCCAGCAGGCGGTCGGGCCTCCCGACGTCGGCACCTTCCAGTCGGTGGTCTCCCGGCTCGCCGAGATCCTGGACACGCGGAAGCCGCTGATCTGGGCTCAGGACTCCGGGTCGGCCTGGGCGTGGCTCCCGCTCGGTCCCGGCGACGCGAGCCAGGCCGCGACCGCGTCGCCCGCAGCAATCAGCGACGCCCTCCAGCAGTCCCTGCGCGAGCACAACCGCCACCATTCACCGATCCGGGCGACGCTCGGCACGCCGTCCGACGGCGTTGACGGCTTCCGCGCCACGCTTCGAGAGGCCCGCAGCGCACAGGCGGTCGCGACCGTCCCCGATGCGCCCGCCGAGCCGGTGACCTCGTACTCGCAGCCGGGGGTGCGCGCCGCCTCCCTGCTCGTGAGTGACCTGCGTCAGGCCCGCCGGTTCGTCGAGGCGACACTCGGCGAGCTTGCGGCCCCCACAGCGCGCTGCGCCAGGCTGCGGACCACGATGCTGACCCTGATCGAGGACAGGGGCAGCCTGACCGCGGCTGCCGAACGACTCCACGTGCACAAGAACACCGTCAAGTACCGCCTGCATCAGGCGGCCGAGCTGCGTGGCCGCCCCATCGACGAGGATCGCTGGGACCTCGAGCTGGCGCTGCACTGCTGCGCCCACCTCGGGCCGACCGTGCTGCGAGATGCCTGACGGCAATGACGGACCGGCCGTAGCGACCACTGGGTCGCCACGGCCGGCTTCGTCGCACTGAGGTCAGTGGGCGCCGGCGGCAGCAGTGTCGGGTTCCTGGACCGGGTGGTCCCGGTCGTGGCGTTCCAGCAGGCGCCCCAGCAGCGGGACGAGGACCAGACCGAGCGCCGTGGCGGCCACGAGGACCCACAGGCCGGACGAGGGCGAGCCGGTGGCCTTCTCCGTGAG
>JAKDKQ010000117.1 GCA_030453295.1 Janibacter sp. | reverse complement strand
CCGACACCATCATGAGCGACCCCACCACGGCAGGCGTGCTCTACTCCACGTGGTCGGGCGACCCCGCCGTCGTTGTCCCCTCACCCCCCGGAGCGGGCAAGACGCGGCTGGTCGTGCTGCTCGCCGCAGCGCTCGCCACCCGCGCCGGTCTGCGAATCGGCGTCGCCGCGCAGACCAGGGCACAGGCCGCAGAGGTCGCCGCACGCCTCGACCGGCTCGACGCCACCACCCGTCTCGTGTGGCCCAAGAACCGCGACGGCGCACCCAAGCTGACCGGCAGCGCCTCCCGCGTCATCGGCTCGCAGGCGCGATTCCCCCACGAAGGGGGAGGTATCGTCGTCGCCACCACCGCCCGCTGGCTCAACTCCAACCCGGACACCATCGGCTGCGACGTGATGATCGTCGACGAGGCATGGCAGGCGACCTACGCCGACGTCGGAGCACTCGGCGCGTTCGCCGGTCAGATCGTCTGCGTCGGAGACCCCGGCCAGATAGACCCCGTTGTAACTGGCCCCACCACCCGCTGGGCCGACTCACCCACCGCCCCGAACCTGCCCGCGCCGCAGGCGCTCATTGCCGCCCATGGTGACGCCGTATCCGTCGTCACCCTCCAGCACACGTGGCGTCTCGGCCCCGAGACCACTGCACTCATCCAGCCCGCGTTCTATCCCGATCTGCCGTTCACGTCCAAGCGCCCGCCCGAGCACATCACCGCCCACGGCAACCCCCTGCCCGAGATCACCCACCACGCCACCACGACCACCGCAGGCCCCGCAGACCCCGCACTGATCACCGCCGTCACCGACCGTGCCCGCGCCCTCATCGGCACCGACCTGACGACCCCCGACGGAACCCGCGCAATCACCCCCGCCGACCTCGCAGTCGTCGTGCCCCACGTCGCGCAGGCCGCCGCCGTCCGTGCTCGACTGAGCGACCACCCCGACGTGCTCATCGGCACCGCCAACTCCCTTCAGGGCATGGAACGCCCCGCCGCCGTCGCCCTCCACCCCCTCGCCGGGTACCGCGACGCCACCACCTTCGGCACCGACCTCGGACGCGCCTGCGTCATGCTCTCGCGCCACCGCGCCCATCTGAGCCTGATCACCGACGCCACCACCCCGCACGTCCTCGCACACGCCGACCAGACCCCCGCCGTCACGGCACACCGTGACCTGCTCGACGCCCTGACCTGACCGCGACGCAGTAGAGCCGCCGCCGACAGCAGCAACGACGACCGTTGTTAAGGCCCCCAGCCGGGGCCGGAACCGTTAGCCCGGTGAGCCGGCTGTATGCCATCACTAGGCTCCCTCTGCGGAGAAGGGTGCTCCTCGGCGAGGATGGCTCTATGAGCGCGGCCCACCCCACGATCCAGGAGATCGCGCACGCCGCCGGCTGGGACTTGGACGACCCCCAAGCGGTACGGCAGCTGCAGGCGCATAACTGGAGGGACGTCGTCCCCGCTGACCTCGAGCTCGTCGTGGCCCGCGTCGACCTGGGCAGTGACGAGGCGCTCGGGCGGGAGCAGGGCAGACGGCCCTCGGCGGCCGCCCAGCTGGTCGACTACGCCGTCCTGCGATTGATCGCACCGCTGGCTCATGAGATCCCGCAGTGGCGTGCCTGGAGAGACGCCAACGAGCCAGACGAGCTGATCGCGGCCAAGGCTGGAACCCTCGATGCGATCGTGCGTCTGGCGCTGGACGGACTGCCTGGTCGGCCTCGAGAGGAAGTGCTCGAACAGCAGCTGGTCGAGGCCGCTCGACGGTGGCGCGCCGGAGAGGATGACCGGAGGGTCGCGGCTGCCCTCGAGCGGTCAGTCGAGTGGTTCCGCCATGCTCTCAAGGTCGGACGTCTCCACCTGCCGCCGGACAGGCTCCGCCGCGCCGACCTCGCCCGAGAGGCTGGTATCGGCCTCGCCACCTTCGACGGTGCGTGGTCGCGCCGTGGCGTGCTTCCACCACCTGACGGCAAGGATTCCAACGTCAGCTGGTGGTGGCGATCAACCCGTCGATACATGGGTCACCGAGACGCTCACGCACGCTTGCCCACACTGCCCAGCCAAGTGGCCTGATCTCACAGGCCTGCGTGTGCACCTCACCAAGAAACACAGCCCGGACGCACGAGCCTCCTAACCCAGCCACATGCGCGCAGTGAGATACCCAGCACGGCGATCAGACGCAACGACAGGCTCTCAACGGCGACAAGCCGATCTGTCCGAGTCTTCTCCCTGGGTCCACGGCGAAGCGTTCGACTCTCGGGGCCAGGGTGACGTAAGAGGGGCCTAGACCAGACCCATGAGGACTACGGCCCAGCCCATCGCAGAAGGACAGCAGCCGGCTGCCGAGAGCGGCGCAGGCGGTGGTCGTGCGAGAGCGGCCCACCTCATCTGCAGATCGCCGTGGGCCAGCCAATGCCTTGGTTGCGGAGAGGACCTGGGGGACAGGCTGCCTCGCCACCCAGATAACCCGGATCGGTGCACCGCCTGTGGGCCCAGCCAGGGACGGGCCTCATGACTGTCATGGCCCCCCTGACGATCTGGCCGACCGAGGTGCGCTGCCGCAAGTGCCGCGGCGTCATCTCCCGAGACGGTGAAGAAGTCCACGACCACCACCCGTCTTGCTCTTACTGGAGCCTGCGCTGCCGCATCTGCGAACTGCCCATCGTCGGTTCAAAAGCCCGAGCTCGTCACCAAGAGCACGACGAACTGTGCTTCAAGTGCGGAGACGCCCTCGAGGTCGACTCCCACCCCTAATCGCCCGGCCCCGCGCGTAGCGACTTGCCTCCCCGCCCGGGGCCGGACATCACGTCACCGATCGCCAACTTGATGGAGAGGAAACATGACCAAGAACGTGGTCACACACACGGGACAGGAAGCACTCGCGCCGCTCGTCGACCAGGAGCACGCTCGCCTGTTGGGGATGATCCCCGCAGGAGAGACCTGGGTCGCGCTGGGCAGCGGCCCCTATACCCGCGAACGACCAGCCCTGCTGCTGGTGACGACGGAGGGCTACCGCCACCAGGAGGGCGACCGCACCGTCCCTTGGCACAAGGCTCCTGACGCGCGACTGCACCGCGCGTGGCGACCCGTGGGGACCGAGCCCTCGTCTGCGCTCGCAGAGCGGCCAGCTCGATGAGCAAGGCGACCGACCTGCGATTCGCCAACATCCGCACAGACCAGATCCGGTCCCACAGTACGAACGTGCGCCGCGACCTGGGCGACCTTCGCGAGCTGTGCGCCTCCATCGAGCGCCACGGCTTCGTACACCCGGTCAAGGTCGAGAGCCACCAGGGCTACTGGCTGCTGCGCGATGGTCACCGACGTCACGCAGCAGCGACGATCCTGGGGATCCAGCGCATGCCAGCGATCATCCATACCGACGAGCTCGAGGACGACGAGTGGCTCTGCCACGCCGTCCAGTCCAACCACCACCGTCGCGAGCTCGATCTCGCGGATCGCCGGCACACCGTGCACAAGATGCGTGAGGCCGGCCTGTCGTGGGAGGGCATCGCGCGTGAGTTCGGAGTTTCCGTCCGCGCTGTGCAGACCTGGGTCCGGCCCCAGACCCAAACCTCGAGCACCAGGACCAAGCGGATCTCGGGCCCGGCTCTGACGGGATGGGTGGAGGCCTGGCGAGCAGCAGTCGCTCGAGGGGACGCCAACGTCGACGACCTGCTCAGCGCCCTCGAGCACGTCGCATCTGACGGAGCCACCACCGAGCACTACCCCGCAGGCAGACACCTCAAGGCATCTTGACGACGGCCGATCGAGGATCAGGCCCGCGCCTGCGATCGGCACCCTCAACGGCAACAAGGCGAGGAAGTCGCGATCCGGGGGCCCAGGTGTGGCACCTGCGACGGCGAGGCTCTGCGACTGAGCCTGAGTGCACGTCGTAGACGTCGGTGAACCTAGGCGGGCCGTCCTCGCGGACTCGCCCCGCTGACCCACACGAAAGGCCTCCAGTGACCCGCACCAGTTCGCACCCGACACTCGCGCACCTGACCGAGCAGCTCGTGAAGATCGCTTCGGCCACAGGTTGCGAGCCGAAGGAAGTCACCTTGACGTCCGTGGCCACGGCGTCGCTGCTCCTGGGGCTGGGTGACGGCTATCGCCCCATGCTCACCGCGATTGCCGATCACGAGGACGTGCCTGCCCTGGTAGCGCAGCAGTGGCAGTGGTGGCAGAAGAGCTTTCCCTACCTCGAGGGGCACCTCGAGCCGATCACCGGATGGCTCAACGCCCCGCGAGAGGGCCAATCGCGGGTCCTTGCCCGCCAACTGCAGCACCTTGCCAGCGTTGACCTCCCGACCATCGCGGAGGGCCCCCAGGTCGCCGGCGACATCCTCGGGCAAGTCCTCACACTCCTGAGCTCCCCGGGCGACAGGTCGGCCAAGGGAGCGTTCTACACACCAGCGTCGCTCGCGAAGGTGATGGCACAGATGGGCGGCCTCGAGGAGACCCACCCCAACGAGGCCATCTTGGAGCCCTGCTGCGGGGGAGGAGGACTGCTCGTCGCCGCAGTGCGTCATCTCCGATCCGTCGGCAAGGCACCCGAGCTGCGCCGCTGGATCCTGCAGGACATCGACCCCTACGCCGTTGCGATCGCAGGGATCGCCATGTCGATCCACGGCATCCCCGCTGTCACCCTCCGCTGTGGCAACTCCTTGGCCTCGGACCCGGTTGCGGTCGCCGTATGAAGACCCGCACCGTGAGCAGTGCCGTGAGGGAGACCGGCCAGGTGGCCTACAGCGTGAGCGACGTCGGGACCTTCACTCTGGGATACCACCCCGGTCGGCATCCCGAGGAAGACTCGCACCACCTGGTCGTCCTCTTCGGCGACGAGACCAACACTGAAATCTGCCGTGACTGGCGCCGGCCACTTCTTGATTCACCCACCTTCTTCGGCATCCGGCTCATCGGGCGCTGCACCGTCGAAGTCGACGACGTCCTGGCCTACCTGAGCCGCCCCCCTGAACGACGCAGCTCGTGGTGGGTAGCCGCGCAACGACAGACCGCAGACGGGGCCATGGCCGACGTGCCCGACGGCACGCGCCGGCATCTGGCGCACACCATCGCCCACCTGGCCGAGGACTTCCTCGACCGCCCCGACGCCGCGGAACTACTCCAGGCACACCGCCGCCACCACGGCCCGTCCCGAACCGCTGCCGCCCAAGAGCGCTTGGCCGGGATCGAGGAAGAGATCGCCACCTGGACAGTCCTCGCCCAACGAGAGCGCGGCCTGGTCGTGCAGCACCAGGCATGGACTGACGGCCAACGACACGTCCCGGACCCAGCGGCGCCGGCGGACATCGAGCGCCGTCGTAGGTGGGGAGCACTCACACACGCCGGCGCCCACTACCTCGCCTCAACCTTCCCGCAGCCGCGGTGAGAGCACTCAGCCACCAACGCCGCCCAGGAGATCCCATGAGCCAGCAACACATCATCGACCTGCCCGCTTTCGGCGCCAGCGCATCCACCATCGCCACACGACTCAGCCGGCTCGACCCCCAGCACCACCCAGACGTCGACGAAGCCTTGGTGGTGAGGTTCTTCGACGAGCCCAAGTTCGAGGTCCGCGGCTTCGGAGACCACGACCTGATCGCCCAGCTCCTCGTGAGGGCCGCCGTCGACAACGGCTACCCCATCCTGCGCGTGCTCATGCTGAGCACGGTGACGCGCGAATGCCTACCCCTGATCGACCACCTCGAACAGCAGCTGCCCAGCGTCATCACCCTCGAAGTCGGCATCCTCGGTCTCCAGCACGAGAACGGCACCCCATGCATCGAGTTCGGACCGCGCGCCACTCCAGATGAGGTGCGTCACTACGTCCACCAGATCTGAGCCCATAGCGCTCCTCTCGGAGGGCGCAATCTCCAAACCCGTGATGAAGTGAGATGACGTGAAGAAGATCAACAGGGGGACCTCCATGAGACCTGTCCACACTCGTCCCGTCGCCGCTCTCGCTTGTGCGGCCGCCATCGCCCTGAGCGTGGCTGGCTGCGGCTCCGACAGGCCTGCTGTCGAGACGGACGCGGCGACGAGCTCCAGCAGCAAACCGTCGCCAGAGCCGACCTACGACAAGGCGTACGCCTTCGCTGAGGCGAAGAAGGTCGAGGCCAAGCGCGCTGCGCTGGGGCCGCTGGAGGACCTGCCGAAGGACACGCCGTGGGCCACCGCCGGGTTCATTAAGTCCGTGAACGAGGAGAGGGCAGAGCTGCGGAAGGCCGGCGTCACGGTCAAGGGGAAGATCAGAACCACTGGCCAGCACGTCGACAAGCTGGACCGGAAATCCAAGGGAGGCTGGCGGTTGACTACCTATGAGTGCAGCACCTCCACCGTGCGGTACCTCAAGGGCGACAAGGACGTCACCGCCGTCGCGACGGACCCCAGCAAGCCGCTGCCCAAGGGACCGCACGACAACGTGCACCGTCACCGCTACGTGAGCACGGACAAGGGCAAGACCTGGAAGGTCCAGCAGTCGTGGCTCATCTACAGCGACGAGGTCAAGGAGACCCCATGTGTCCGGACACCACAGAATCCGATCACACAGGCACCCTGAAACGAGGAATCTGAT
>JAKDKQ010000007.1 GCA_030453295.1 Janibacter sp. | reverse complement strand
CCCACGTCGATGCGGTGGTCACGGTTGGCCATGCGGGACAGGGCCGCCATCGGCTCGCCCTGGCTGCCGGTGCAGATGAGCACGACCTCGTTGTCGGGGTACTGGTCGAGCTTTTTGACGTCGACGAGCACCCGGTCGGGGACGTGGAGATAGCCCAGGTCCGCGGCGATGCCCATGTTGCGCACCATCGATCGGCCGACCATCGCCACCTTGCGCCCATTGCGCTCCGCTGCGTCGAGGACCTGCTGGACGCGGTGCACATGGCTGGAGAAGCACGCGACGATGATCCGGCGCTGCGCGTTGCGGAAGACCGTGTCGATCGCTGGTCCGATGTCACGCTCGGGGGTCGTGAAGCCGGGCACCTCGGCGTTGGTGGAGTCGGTGAGGAAGAGGTCGACCCCCTCCTCGCCGACCCGCGCGAAGGCGCGCAGGTCGGTCAGCCGCTTGTCCAGAGGCAGCTGGTCCATCTTGAAGTCACCGGTGTGCAGCAGGGTGCCACCCGCGGTGCGCACGAAGACGGCCAGTGCGTCGGGGATCGAGTGGTTGACCGCGATGAACTCGCAGTCGAAGACTCCGAAGGACTCGCGCCCGCCCTCCTTGACCCCGAGGGTGAAGGGCTTGATGCGGTGCTCCTTGAGCTTGGCCTCGATGAGCGCCAGCGTGAGCATCGAGCCGACGAGCGGGATGTCGGGCTTGTGGCGCAGCAGGTACGGCACGGCGCCGATGTGGTCCTCGTGACCGTGCGTGAGGATGATCGCCTGGATGTCGTCGAGGCGATCGAGGATGTACTCGAAGTCCGGCAGGATCAGGTCGACGCCGGGCTGGTGGTCCTCGGGGAAGAGGACCCCGCAGTCGACGACGAGCAGCTGACCCTCGTGCTCGATGACGGTCATGTTGCGCCCGACCTCGCCGAGGCCGCCGAGCGCGACGATGCGCACCGCGCCGGGCTCCAGCGGCGCTGGCAACGCGAGGTCCGGGTGGGGGTGACTCATGCAGGGGCTCCGACCCGGGAGGCCGAGAGGCCAGCGCGCAGGAGGTCGAGGTGCTCCTGCGGCCCCTCGACGTAGGGCAGGCGGACGGTCGCGTGCTCGATGACCCCGAGCTCGACCAGCGCGGCCTTGGCCATGATCGCCCCCTGGGAGGTCGTCATCAGCGCATTGACGACCGGGATGAGGCGGTGGTGGATCTCGCGGGCCGTCACCAGGTCACCGGCATCGACCGCGGCGATCATGTCCGCGTACTGGCGGCCTGCCACGTGGCCGACGACGGAGACGACACCGTGCGCACCCTGCGCGAGGTGGGCGAGGTTGTACTCGTCCGCGCCGGAGTACCAGAGCAGGTCGGTCGCGGCCATCACCTGCGAGGAGGCCCACAGGTCCCCCTTGGCGTCCTTGACCGCGAGGATGCGCTCGTGCTCGGCGAGCGCGATGAGCGTGTCCACGGCGAAGGGGGTGGCGGTGCGCCCCGGGATGTCGTAGAGCATGACGGGCAGCTCGGCCGCGTCCGCGATGGCGCGGGTGTGCGCGAGCAGGCCGGGCTGGGTCGGCTTGTTGTAGTACGGAGAGACGACGAGGAGGCCGTCCGCACCCGCCCGGGTCGCCTCGCCGGCCATCTGGATGGCATGGGCGGTGTTGTTGGAGCCGACGCCAGCAGTGACGACCAGACGGTCGCCGGCCGCGGCCTTGACGGCCTCGACCATCGCGATGCTCTCGGCCGAGCTCAGCGTCGGGGACTCACCGGTCGTGCCGTTGACGACGACTCCGTCGTGACCGGTCGCGACGAGGTGCTCGACGACAGCGGCCACGCCCGTGGTGTCCACCGCGCCGTCAGGAGTCATGGGGGTCACCATCGCGGTGATGACCCGTCCGAAGGGGGAAGTCGTCATGCGTCTCAGCGTAGCCGTCAGTGGTGCCGTCTATCGTGGCGCCATGCGCCAGTACCTCGACCTCCTCGAGCACGTCCGTGACCACGGCGTCGACAAGTCCGACCGCACCGGCACGGGCACCCGCAGTGTCTTCGGGCACCAGATGCGGTTCGACCTCTCACAGGGCTTCCCGGTCCTGACGACCAAAAAGCTGCACCTGCGCTCGATCATCGGCGAGCTGCTGTGGTTCCTGCGTGGTGACACCAATGTCCGGTGGCTGCAGGAGCGCGGGATCTCCATCTGGGACGAGTGGGCCGACGAGCAGGGCGAGCTCGGGCCCGTCTACGGTCACCAGTGGCGCTCCTGGCCCGCGCCCGACGGGTCGACGATCGACCAGATCAGCCAGGTGATCCAGGCCCTGCGCACCAACCCCGACAGCCGACGGCACATCGTCTCCGCGTGGAATGTCGCGGAGGTCGGCGAGATGGCACTGCCGCCGTGTCACACGATGTTCCAGTTCTACGTCACCCCGGGCCGCGACGGCGCTCGGGCGCGGCTGTCCTGCCAGCTGTACCAGCGCAGCGCCGACATCTTCCTCGGGGTGCCCTTCAACATCGCCTCCTACGCCCTGCTGACGATGATGGTCGCCCAGCAGGTCGACATGGACCCGGGCGAGTTCGTCCACACCCTTGGCGACGCGCACCTCTACAGCAACCACCTGGAGCAGGCCGACCTGCAGCTGACCCGCTCCCCCGGCCCGCTGCCCACGATGCAGATCACCCCGCGTGACTCGATCGACGCCTACGAGCTGGACGACTTCACCCTCGTGGACTACGAGGCTGCGCCGAGCATCAAGGCACCGATCGCCGTATGAGCCTGCCGCGCCCCGTGCCCGAGGGCCTGCGTGGTCGGGTCCCGCTCCTCGCCGCGTCCTATGCCGTGATGACTCGTGAGGGCGTCGACGGCCGCGAGGTCCTGCTCCAGCTGCGGCAGGGCACCGGCTTCATGGACGGCTGGTGGGCCTGCGGGGCCGCCGGTCACGTCGAGGACGCCGGATCGCCCGTCGAGGCCCTGCACCGTGAGGTCGAGGAGGAGCTCGGGGTCGAGGTCCTGGCTGCGACCCCGCTCACCACGGTGCAACGCAGCACCCTGGCCGGTCCGCGGGAGCAGCGCGCCGACTTCTTCTTCCACGTCACGCAGTGGTCCGGGGAGCCCACGCTGCGCGAGCCGGACAAGGCGGCGGAGCTGCGCTGGTGGCCGCTGGCCGAGCTGCCCGAGCGGGTCGTGCCGCACGAGCGTCTCGTCCTGGAGGGTCTGCACTCAGGGGGTCTTCCCCCCTTCGTCGAGATGGGTCATGACCAGCGACTCGTGCTCGTCGCCGCGCTCGGGGCCAACCGGGCCATCGGGGTGGACGGTGGCATGCCGTGGCACCTGCCCGAGGACCTCAAGCACTTCAAGGCCCTGACGATGGGCGGTGTGATGATCATGGGGCGGCGCACCTGGGACTCGATCGGTCGGGCCCTGCCCGGTCGGACGACGGTCGTCATCACCTCCGACCACGGCTGGAGCGCGCCGGGCGCGATCGCCGTGCACTCCCTGGCGGAGGCACTCGTCGTCGGCGGACCCGGCGAGGTCTTCATCGTCGGCGGCGGGGAGATCTACCGCCAGACCATCGAGCTGGCCTCGCGGCTGGAGCTGACCGAGATCGACGCCTCGCCCGAGGCCGAGGTGTTCTTCCCCGAGGTGGACGCGCGGCACTGGCACGAAGCCCGACGGGACCCACGTGAGGGGTTCGACTTCGTCACCTACCACCGTAAACCTCAAACGTTCATTATGGACTAAGTTAACGATATTGGTTGATTTGGTGACACATCACGCTATGGTGTTCAGATGACCTCTGTGGCCACCCTCATCGGTGATGTCGTCGGATCGCGCAGCTCCGCCGACCGTCAGGGCCTGCACACCCGGCTCGAGGAGGTCATCGCCCGGGTCAACGACGCGACCCGGCCGGTGCAGCCGGTACGCATCACGGTCGGCGACGAGTTCCAGGGGGCCTGGGAGCGCCGGGGGCAGGCCGTGCACGCAGCCCTGCTCCTGCGGATGGGCCTGCTGCCCGAGGTCGCCACTCGCTACGGGCTCTCCCACGGTGAGGTCACCGCACTCAGCGACGACGGGAGCGTCCAGGACGGCCCGGGCTGGTGGCAGGCCAGGGAGGCGATCACCCTCGCAAAGGCGGGCGAGGAGTCCGCGCGTGCCGACAGCCGCGTCGTGCGCACCCGGTGGCGCGAGGACGGGTCCGTCGGCCTGGCCCTCGACGCGGCGCTACGCCACCGGGACCTGCTCGTCGCCGACCTCGACGCCCGCTCGCAACGACTGCTGCGTGGCCTCCTCGAGGGACGCACCCAGCGGGACCTGGCCGATGCCGAGGAGATCTCCCCGACCGCGGTCTCCCGCCGGGTCCACCGTGACGGGCTCGACCAGCTCGTCGCCCTCGATGCCGAGCTGGAGGTCCTGCCGTGACCGTCCTGTCCGCACTCCTCGTCGCCATCGGCACCGCCGACCTCCTGCTCAGCCTCCGGCCCAGCTCGTCCCGGTCCGACCGGGAGACGCGCGGCATCCCCATCCTTGGCCTGCTGGTCCTCTTCGTCATCGCCGCAGCTGCTGGGTTGCTCATGACCTGGGGCGGTGTCCTGCTCACCGCACTGGCAGCCGCCGGGCTCGTCGCCTGGCTGATCACGGCGGAGCAGGCCGACGCCGGCCAGGGGCACGGACGAGCCCTGGGCGCCTTCGCGGTGGCAGTCATCGTCCAGCTGCTCGGCTCGGGCTGGGCCCCGCCCGTGACCGGATGGCTCGCGGACTGGCTGGCGTGGAGCCACCTGCCGTGGGAGCCCGACCCGGACCGAGCCCTGCTCCTCGCGGGGTTGGTCCTCGTGCAGCTCGCCACGGGCAACCGCATCGTCCGGCTCGTCCTCGTCACCACGGGTGCGCTGCCAGCACGCCCGGTCGTGGGGGGCACCGACAGCGAGCTGCGAGGGGGCCGTCTCCTCGGTCCGCTCGAGCGTCTCTTCATCCTCGGGCTCGGCCTCGCCGGTGAGCTCACCGCCGCCGGACTCGTCATCGCGGCCAAGGGACTGATCCGCTGGCCCGAGCTGAAGTCGCACTCTCGCACCGACGAGCCGGACCGTCGCCCATCGGACATCGACAAGGTGACGGAGTACTTCCTCGTGGGCAGCTTCGTCAGCTGGCTCGTCGCGATGACCGCGCTCGTCCTCGCCGCCTGAGCACACCCGAGCACCCCAGGGATCGGTCGAGCTCAGCCTCCCGCGCCGCCTGTCAGGTCGACGTGGGCGATGGCTGGCTCGACCAGGCTGCCCAGCCACACCCGCCCGTGGTGCTCGCGCACGCCGGTGGCCATGTGCCACGTGGCGGCGTCCGCGCCCAGGTCGTGCACGAGGGCCCCCGACGCGTCGTGGGCCATGACCCTGACGGTGCGCTTCGGACTGGGCTTGAGTGCCTCGGGCAGTCGTCCGGCGAGAGATCGCACCCGCTCGGGTCCGCGCTGCAGCAGGCCGAGGACCGGGTCGGGCGGCGAGGCGATGGCCGACCAGATCAGACCATCCGACCCCCGAGAGATGTTGTCCGGATATCCGGGCAGGTCGCTCACGAAGAGGTCGTCCGGGGCCAGGTCAGCGTCCCGACGCTCCTCCCCCACGGCGTGACCAGGCAGAGGCCGGCCGTCGCTGAGCGCCACCCGTCTGATCCGAGCACGCGCCGTCTCGGCCACGAGGACAGCGCTCTCGTCAGCCAGGAGTGCCACGCCGTTGGCGAAGGCAAGCCCGTCGAGGACGGTCGTCACGCTGCCGTCGACGTCTCGGCGCAGCAGCCGACCGCTGCGGGAGTGCTCGATGAGATCCGCCTTCCACTCGTCGACCCCCCAGCGACGTGAGGAATCGCTGAACCAGATCGTGCCATCGGCCGCGACCGCGGCGTTGTTGGTGAAGACCAGGGCCACACCCTGCACGTGCGTCACGAGCTCCTCGATCTGCCCGCCACCGTCGACGTCCACCGCGAGCAGCCCCCGACGGGCGTCACACACGAGGAGTCGGCCGTCGGGCAGCCACTCCAGGCCGAGGGGTCGGCCACCGGTGTCGACGACCCGCTCGCTGTGGCGCCCGTCGGGGCTGACGGCGATGATCGCGCCGTCCACCGAGCCCGTCCACACGCGGCCGTCCGAGCCGACGAGCACGTCCTCCGCCCCGGCGCCGGGGACCGGCACCCTCGTCAGCGCAACCTCTGTCAGCGAGCCTGTGTCCATGCGCTCAACCTAGCCCTGAGGTGCGGGCGAAGGGAGGGCTGCCGCACCCCCTTCGCCGCTCCGTATGCTGGCCGCGTGCCCATCCTCAGCGAGACCACCGATGCCATCACCGTCGTGACCATCGACCGAACCCACCGTCGCAACGCGTTGGACCTGACGGCGCTGGAGGAGCTCCACGCGGCGGTCGTCGCAGCCGTCGACGGCGGCTCCCGAGCACTCGTGCTCACCGGCGCCGAAGGACATTTCTGCGCCGGCGCCGATCTCACGGAGCTCGAGGACGTCTCCTTCACCGAGCGGCTCGCCGAGGTCCTGCAGCACCTCGCCGCGGTCCCGATCACGACGATCGCCGCGATCTCCGGGTCGTGCATGGGTCTGGGCATGCAGCTCGCCGTGGCCTGCGACCTGCGCGTCGTCGACGCGCCCGCCCGCTTCGCCGTCCCGGTGTCCAAGCTCGGCCTCATGGTCGACAGGTGGACGCTCGACCGCGTCACCCGGTTCTGGGGCGAGGGCGCCGCCCGCCACATGGTCCTGACAGCCGCCGTGCTCACCGACGACGACGCCTGGCGACTCGGCTTCACGCAGGAGCGCGGCGACCTCGACGCCGCTCTCGACCTGGCTCGACGAGCGGTGCCCTTGGCGCCACTGTCGCAGGCAGGATCAAAGCTCGGCATGGGAGCCGTCCCCGACGCGGACGCCGAGTACTCCGCCGCCTTCGCCCGAGCCTGGGCCAGCGAGGACCTCGTCGAAGGTCAACGCGCGTTCGGCGAGCGACGCTCCCCCTCCTTCACGGGGCGCTGATGACCTCCGCCGACGCGAGCGTCCGCTCCGCCACCGTCAACGACGCGCCCGCCGTCGGTCAGACCCAGGCCCTGGTCTGGCAGGAGGCCTACGACGGGATCGTCTCGCCCCAGGTCCATGCGGCCTTCGATCCGCAGGCCTTCGCCGCTGGCTGGCGAGACTCGCTGCGCACCCCGCCGGAGGGGGTCCACCGCCTCCTCGTCGCCTGCGCCGGCGATGCCGTCATCGGGTTCGTCGCGATCGGACCGAGCCAGGACCCGGACGCCGGCCAGACGACGGGCGAGATCACCGCACTCGGCGTGCACCCGATGCACCGCCAGCAGGGCCACGGCTCCCGCCTGGTCAACGCAGCCGTGGACATCCTGCGCGAGGCGGGAGCCGAGCACGTCGCGATCTGGTGCCTCGTCGAGCACGAGGGCCTGCGCGCCTTCCTCACCGGCTCCGGCCTCACCCCTGACGGCGCCTTCCGCGATCGCGTCATCTCTCCTGACGACGACACCGCCCGCGAGGTGCGGCTCGTGGCCACCCTCGTGGGGGAGCCCGGTGACGGCTGAGCCCCTTGCAGCGGAGCACGCGGCAGCACGACGACAGGGGCTCTCCGTCGGTCTGGCAACGGGTGTCTACGGGGTCAGCTTCGGCGCCCTCGGCGTCGCGGCCGGACTCGACACGTGGCAGACGGTGGCCCTGTCCCTCCTGCTCTTCACCGGTGGCTCGCAATTCGCCTTCGTCGGGATCATGGCCTCGGGCGGCAGCCCGATCACCGCCGTCGCCACGTCGACGCTCCTCGGGATCCGCAACGGTCTCTACGGCCTCCAGCTCGCCCGGGTCCTGCGCCTGCGCGGCTGGCGCCGCCTCGCCGCTGCTCAGGTGACGATCGACGAGTCCACGGCCGTCGCGCTCGCCCAGGACGAGCCCGAGGTCCAGGCCACCGGCTTCTGGGCAGCGGGCCTGGGCGTGTACGCCTTCTGGAACCTCTCGACGCTCGTCGGGGCGATCGCGGGCAATGCCATGGGCGACCCGCGGGCGTGGGGCCTCGACGCCGCTGCGGCCGCTGCCTTCGTGGCCCTCATCTGGCCCCGGCTGCGGGATCGCACCGGCCGCATCACCGCAGGGCTGGCTGCGGCCATCGCGCTGATCAGCTTCGCCCCGATGCCGGCCGGGGTGCCGGTGCTGCTCGCCGCCATCGCGGCGATCGTCGTCGGGCTGGTCACGGCCGGCCCCAGCCGCGCCCGGGACATCGAGCAGCCGGAGGGTGATCTGCTGTGAGCACCACCGCGCTGTGGATCGCCGTGCTGGCCGCGTGCGCCCTCGGCTTCGTCGCCAAGTACGCCGGCTATCTCGTGCCCGAGTCCCTCGTCGACGGACGCCGTCGCTCACGGATCATCGGGCTGCTCCCGGTGGCGCTCCTCGCCGGGCTCCTCGTCACGCAGACGGTCGGCGGAGACCACGGCATCGTGCTCGACGCGCGGCTGGCTGCCGTGGCCCTGGCCGTGGTCCTGCTGTGGCTGCGGGCCAACTTCGTCCTGGTGGTCTTCGCTGCGGCCGCCCTCGCGGCTGGCCTGCGAGCGCTCGGCTGGGGCTGAGCCGCCGCGGACAGGGACTCACAGGCCCAGGACGTGCTCCAGACCCACCGTCACGCCCGGGTGCTGGGCCACCTCACGCACTCCAGCGAGGACACCGGGCATGAAGGAGACCCGGTCGAAGGAGTCGTGGCGGATCGTCAGCATCTCGCCCTCGTTGCCCAGGAGGACCTCCTGGTGGGCCACCAGGCCCCGCAGTCGGACCGCGTGCACCGCGATGCCGTCGACGTTCGCCCCGCGAGCGCCGTCCGGGTCGTCGGTGGTGGCGTCCGGGATGCCACCCAGACCGGCCTCGGCGCGAGCCTGCGCGATGAGCTCCGCCGTGCGCGTGGCGGTGCCGCTGGGAGCATCCACCTTGCGAGGGTGGTGCAGCTCGACGACCTCGACGGACTCGTAGAAGCGCGCCGCCTGCTTGGCGAACTGCATCATCAGGACGGCACCGATCGCGAAGTTGGGGGCGATGAGCACGCCCACTCCCCCCTTCGCCTCGACCTCCGCGCGCAGCTCGCTCGCCTTGTCATCGGTCCAGCCGGACGTGCCGACGACGACATGGACGCCGCGCTCGACGCAGTGGCGGACAGTGCGCTCGCTGGCCGCCAGGACGGTGAAGTCCACGACGACCTGCGCACCACCGAGGTCACCCAGGTCGTCACCCTCGTCGAAGCGTGCGACGAGCTCGAGGTCGTCCGCGCCCTCGACCGCCTCGCACGCCGTTGCACCCATGCGCCCCTTGGCGCCGATCACTGCCACCTTCGTCGTCATGGGCACAGCCTACGAAGGGGGGCACCACTCCCCGCCACTGGCGCGTCGTTCACCTTCTGTTCACCTTCGTGCTACGGTTCAAAGTGAACAACACATGAACAGGAGGTGTCCACGATGACCGTGACGACACTGAAGAAGGCCGAGACCGCTCGACCCGCCCCGAAGCTGACCTGCACCTGGGTCCCCGTGCGCGGTGACGACGGCCGGACCCGCATGGAGATGCGCTGGGTCGACCAGACCAGCCGCACGGCCCGCCACGCGGCCTGACCACAGCACAGTTCCCCCAGCCAGGAGGCCCCCGACACCGCATGGTGCCGGGGGCCTCCTCATGCCGCGGTCACTGCCCCGCGGCTGCGAGAACCTGCGACCACGTGACCTCGCGAGGTGCACCGACCCGGTCCGGGGTGGCCAGGGTGGCGATCGCCCGCGCCCGCTCGAGGCGACCGAGCTCGTCACCGAAGCGGTCGATGACCAGCAGTGACCGCGGACGGGCCAGACCCCCCATGATCTCGCGCACGGCATTCATCAGGCCGACGCCGACCTCGTCCAGATCCGGGTCGGGACCCGCCTGCGGGTCGAGCACGACAGCGGCGACGAGCGCTCGACCCAGCTCCGGGTCCTTGCGCCAGGTGACCTCGGCGGCCGACACGTAGGGGTGGTCCTCCAGGACCTCTCGGACCTCACGCAAGGAGACGAGCTGGCCGGAGATCGAGACCACGCCGTCGGTGCGGCCGAGGAAGGCGATGTGCCCACCCTCGTCCCGCAGCGCAAGATCGCCGGTCGCATAGCACCCCGCGTGCCGCGTCCAGTGGGACTCCGCGACCCCCGCCTGATCACCCTCGACATCGACGAACGTCCCGGCCCACGGAAGCCGGAGCACGGCTTCCCCAGCCAGACCCGCCCCCGCGGCGACACCCGCCGCATCGACGATGTCCAGAGCGCAGTCGGGAAGGGCGGTGCCGTCCGCAGCGCCGCCGGCGTGCGACCCGGGGTCAGACGCATCCATCACGCGCACGATCCCACCGAGCTCGAGCTGACCCCAGGCGTCGAGCACCTCGAGGTCCTTGGCGCCGAAGGCCCGGGTCAGCCACTCGGCGAGGTCGTCCTCCACGGGCTCCCCGGCCGTGGTCACGCGCAGGAGCGAGGGGATCCGTGAGACCTCGGGCAGCTCCCGCGCCCAACCCCGCACGGTCCGCATCACCGATGGCGTGGACACCATGCTCTCCACCCCGTACCTGGCGATGATGTCCCACGCGCGGGTCGGCGCCGGCTGGTCGAGAGTGCCCTCGTACATCACCGCCGTGTCGCCATGGGCGAGCGGTCCGTAGATCCCGTGGAACTGGGTGACCGTCCAGGAGATGTCTCCGGCGCACCAGAAGACGCCTCCGGTCCGCAACCTCCGGTGCACGGCGAGGGCTCCCGCCAGCATCGTCGCAGTCCCGTGGAGGACGGACACCGGCTGACCGCCCTTGGTCGCCAGGGGGACGATGGCGATGGGGTGATCGGGCGGGAGGTGGACGGGTGCTGCGAGGTCGTCCTCCTCGTCACGCGACCCCGTCGGAGCACGTCGGGCCGGCCCGCCGCCGTCGTGGTACCACCGGTCCCCCACGAACCCCCCCACCTCCATGCCCGTGCGTCGCACCACCCTGGTGTGCTCGACCGCCCCCCTGGCCAGCAGGGCCTCATCGGCCCGGGCCTTGGTCGGCAGCACCGTCCCGTGCCGCCATGCTCCGTCCTGGGTGAAGAGCACCTTGAGGTCGAGCGCGCTCAACCGATCGGCCAGTGGCTCCGTCGGCAGCGGAGCGGGCAGGACGGCGTGGACGGCTCCGACACGCGCACAGGCGAGCATGGCGACAACGGTCTCGGGCAGCCACCCCAGGTGCAGGCCCACTCGATCCCCCTCCCCCACGCCCATCACGCGCAGGGCCCGCGCCAGGGCGGTGACCTGCTGATGCAGATCGCGATAGGTGAGCGATCGCCGGTCACCCGGCTCGCCCTCCCAGTGCAGCGCCACCTGATCGGCACGCTCGACGAGGTGCCGGTCGACGCAGTTGGTCGACAGGTTGACGGTCGCACCGGGGAACCAGTGCCCCGACCGAGGCCCCGGTGTCCACAGCTCGGAGTACGGGTGGTCGAAGTCGATGAGTCCGGCGATGTCGACCCAGGCCGGGTCCGGAGGCGTACTGCTGCGCTGTGTCTCACGATCAGGCATGTCCCAGGGTCCTCCCCGCTGCGCGAGCAGCTCGGCCCAGATGGATGGCCGTCTCGGCGACGCTCTCGGCGTCCGCTGCATCAGGGACCGTCGCGGCGAGCGCCGCAACGGTGACGCCTTGGCCGTCCACGAGGCCCACGGCGACCTCCGCCGGGAAGGCCGGGTCCAAGGGTGCCAGGGCGAGGTGCTCCACGCCTGCCCACCGGGCGCGCTCGGCATCCGTCGCCGCCGCACGGTCCTCCTGCGTCGCCCTCTCCAGCGCTTGACGCCACTCGTCATCGGTGGCGCGCGACGCGAGGATGCGACCCCCTGCGCACGAGAGCGCCGGACCCACCCGGTGCGTCTCGCGGTACGGACCCCGCTCGGCTCCGTCGACACGGTCGACGTAGATGACCTCGCCGTGCACGAGGATCTGCACGTGCACCGTGTGACCCAGCTGGTCGCGCAGCTGGGAGAGATAGGGACTCAACGCCCCGAGGAGGGGCAACCGCGACAGGTAGTGGTTGGACAGCCTGGTCAGCTCCGGCCCGAGCCCGTAGCGCGATGACTGGGGGTCCTGCACCACGAGATCGGCCAGGACGAGTGAGCGCAGCAGGCGGTGCACCGTCGGGATCGACATCTGCGAGCGCTCTGCCAGATCGGTGAGGTGCTGCAGGGCCGGTCCCTCTCCGAGCAGGTCCAACAGGATGACCGCGTTGCGGACGGTCCCGAGCCCGCCTCGCCCGACGCTGGCCTCGCTCGCTCGACCGCCTGCCATGCGACCTCCCTGCACTCGTCGTCCCGGAACGTTTCCGTTGCGCGAGACAAGTCAATCATAGTGCGCAGAAGATTTCCGAAGAAGGTCTTGCGCTTGCACATAGTGGAAACGTATTGTCGCCACGTTCGGGTTTCACCGTCGAAGCGGCAAACAGGAGGGTCAGTGCTGACCAGGTCCTACAAGCACTCCTTGCGAGGTGGTCACCTGCCTGCGGGCGAGGTGCTCCTCGAGATCGAGGAGGCAACCCTGAGGTTCGGGGGCGTCACCGCCCTGAGCGAGGTCTCCTTCAGCGTGACCGAGGGCCACATCCACGCCGTCATCGGGCCCAACGGCGCCGGCAAGTCCTCTCTCCTGAACTGCATCAGCGGGCTCTACCACCCGCAGGACGGGCGCATCCGTCTGCACACCGCGGACGAGCCGCGCGCGGCAGGGGAGGTCGGACCTCGGCACGAGCACGAGCTGACCAAGCTCCCACCGCACCGGATCGCCCGGCTCGGCGTGGCCCGCTCCTTCCAGAACATCGAGCTCTTCCACGCCATGAGCGTCCTGGACAACCTGATGCTCGGTCGCCACATCCACATGCGCCATGGCGTCCTGCAGTCGATGCTCTGGTTCGGGCCCGCCCGGCGACAGGAGATCGCCCACCGCCACCTCGTCGAGGAGGTCATCGACCTGCTCCAGCTGCAGGCGGTGCGGACCAAGCCGGTCGGCTCCTTGGCCTATGGCGTGCAAAAGCGGGTCGAGCTCGGCCGCGCGCTGTGCCTGCAGCCCTCGCTCCTGCTGCTCGACGAGCCGATGGCCGGCATGAATGCCGAAGAAAAGGAGGACATGGCTCGCTACATCCTCGACGTCAACGAGCTGGCCAAAGTCTCCGTCGTCCTCATCGAGCACGACATGAACGTCGTCATGGACATCTCCCACCGGGTGAGCGTCCTCGACTTCGGCGTCCTCATCGCTGACGGGACACCGCAAGAGGTGATGGCCGAGCCGGCCGTCATCGAGGCCTACCTCGGCGCAGAGGGAGAGGACGGCGGTCATGTCTGACCTGTCCACGGACACCTTCCCCCGATTGCTCGCCGGGCTCGCTGCGACCCGCCCTGACGGTGTCGCCATGCAGGAGAAGCTCTACGGCATCTGGCAACCCCTCACCTGGTCGGAGTACGCCCAGCGGGTCCACGCGACGGCCCACGGACTCGCGTGCCTCGGCGTCGCGCGCGGTCAGGTCATCGCCGTCCTCGGCGACAACCGGCCGGAGTGGCTCATCGCCGAGCTGGCCGCGCAGAGCATCGGCGCAGCAGTGGTCGGCATCTACCCCACCTCGATCGGCGAAGAGCTGCGTCACATCCTGACCACCTCCCGCGCCCGGGTGGTCGTCGCGGAGGATCAGGAGCAGGTCGACAAGCTGCTGAAACTGCTCGCGGAGGACAGCTCACCCGAGGATGCGCCGCTGCACATCGAGCGCATCGTCTACTACGACCCACACGGCTTGGAGCAGTACACCGATCCCGTGCTGATGGACTTCACCGACCTCGAGGCGATGGGCCTGGAGCGCGCCGCCGAGCTGCCTCACTGGCTGGACGCACAGGTCGAGGAGGGACGGGCCGACGACATCGCGATCATCTGCACCACCTCCGGCACGACGTCCAAGCCCAAGCTCGCCGAGCTCTCCCACCGCAACCTGCTCGCCATGGCTGAGCACCTGACGAGCATCGACCCGGTCTCCACCAAGGACCGCTATGTCTCCTTCCTCCCCTTCGCGTGGATCGGCGAGCAGATGCTCGCAGTCGCCTGCGGGCTCTCCCACGGACTGACGATCTCCTTCCCCGAGGACGCCTCGACCCAGCGCAGCGACATGCGGGAGATCGGGCCGGACCTGATGTTTTCCCCGCCGCGCATCTGGGAGTCGATGCTCTCCGAGGTCCAGGTACGCATCGACGAGTCGGACTGGTTCAAGCGACGCATGTTCGGTTGGGGCTACTCCATCGGCGACAAGGTGGCCGAGATGCGGGTCAGCGGCCGCAAGCCCGGACCGCTCCTCGCGATGACCCACCGCGTGGCCGACGCCGTCGCCACTCGGCCGGTCCGAGACCAGCTCGGTCTCGCCCGGATCCAGCGCTGCTACACCGGTGGCGCTCCGCTGGGCCCGGATGTCTTTCGCTTCTTCCACGCGATCGGCGTCAATCTCAAGCAGATCTACGGACAGACCGAGATCTGCGGCATCGCGGTGCTCCACCGCGATGACGATGTCCCCTTCAACACCGTCGGGACGCCGATCCCCGGCACCGAGCTGCGGATCACCGAGTCCGGCGAGGTTCTCCTGCGCTCCGCCTCCGTCTTCCGTGGGTACCACCGTCAGCCGGAGGAGACGGCCAAGGTCGTCGACGCCGAGGGGTGGCTCAGCACCGGCGATGCCGGGTACCTCGACGACGCTGGTCACCTCGTCATCATCGATCGGGCCAAGGACGTCCTGACCGCACCTGATGGCACTCGCTACTCCAGTGCCTTCATCGAGAACAAGCTCAAGTTCTCCCCGTACATCGAGGAGGCCGTCGTCTTCGCCCCCAGCGATGACTCCGGCGGGGGGATGACGGCGATGGTCATCATCGACCCGGCGACCGTGGGCTCTTGGGCCGAGCACGAGCGTCTGAGCTACACGACCTTCACCGACCTGGCTGCCAAGCCCGAGGTCCAGGAGCTCGTCGCCGAGGAGACCTCTCGGGCCAACGAGGACCTTCCCGAAGGGATCCGGGTCCAGCGTTTCGTCCTGCTGCACAAACAGCTGGATCCTGACGACGACGAGATCACTCGCACCCGCAAGGTGCGCCGCTCGGTGATCGCCGATCGGTACGGCGACATCATCGCCGCCCTCGGTCGCGGTGATGAGCGGGTCTCGGTGAGCAGCCGAGTGTCCTACCAGGACGGCTCGAGCATCGACCGTGAGCTGGACCTGACCATCTTCGACCTGACCACCTACTCGGTCCCGCCCGGCCGGGGCCGCCGACCCGTCTGGAGTGGTCGCCGATGAGCACCTTCCTCAACCAGCTGATCTACGGGTTGGCGGATGGATCCATCCTCGCCCTCGCAGCACTGGGCTTCGTCCTGATCTACAAGGCCACGGGAGTCATCAACTTCGCGCAGGGAGAGTTCCTCCTCGTCGGGGCCTACACCTTCTACACGGCCTTCGTCGTGCTCCAGCTGCCGCTCATCGCAGCCGCTCTCGTCGGGGTCCTCGTCGCGATCCTGATCGGGGTCGTCGTCGAGCGCTTCATCCTGCGACCCATGGTCGGCGAGAACCCGATCAGCATCATCATGGTGACGATCGGGCTCTCCGCACTGCTCAACGCCCTGGTCCAGGCGTTCTACGGCACCTCGCCCAAGAGCCAACCGAAGATCCTGCCCACCGGATCCATCGACCTGCTCGGGGCCACCGTGCCGATCAACCGGTTGCTGGCCATCGTCATCGCGGCAGTCGTCCTCACGGCCTTCACCATCTTCTTCCGCCGCTCACGTCACGGCATCGCCATGCGGGCCGTCGCCGACGACCAGCAGGCGGCCATGACGATGGGGATATCGGTCCGCAGGATCTTCGCCCTCGCCTGGGCCCTGGCTGCCGTGAGCGCCCTGATCGCCGGAGTGCTCGTCGGTGACATCTCCGCGGTCGACCAGAACATCGCCGCCTTCGGCCTGCTCGTCTTCCCGGTCGTCATCCTCGGCGGGCTCGACTCCGTGCCCGGGACCATCGTCGGCGGGCTCGTCATCGGCCTCCTGCAGCAGTTCACCGGCGGCTACCTGGACCCGGGCCTGGCCACCGTCATCCCGTACATCGCTCTCGTCCTGATCCTGCTCGTACGTCCGTACGGGATCTTCGGCGAGACCCGCATCGAGAGGGTGTGACCGACGATGGCAGCCACCGCCACCGGTATCCACCACCGCACCTACGTCTCCGAGCTGCGCCTGCGGGCCACGCGCTCCGAGTACTTCCGCCTCGGCCTGCTCACGGTCCTGCTGCTCGTCCTGCCCTTCGTGCTCGACAACTACTGGCTCTCGCAGGTCAACCTGATCCTCATCGCCGTCATCGGGGCCGTGGGCCTGAACATCCTGGTCGGGTACACGGGCCAGATCTCCCTCGGCCAGGGCGGGTTCATGGCCGTCGGTGCCTACAGCTCGGCGATCTTCGCCGACCGCATCGGGCTACCGACGCCCCTGGCCATCATCGGGGCCGTCCTGCTGTCTGCTGCCGTCGGCACCTTCTTCGGGCTCCCGGGACTGCGGCTGAAGGGTCTCTACCTGGCGATCGCCACCCTCGCCAGTCAGATGATCATCGAGTTCGTCATCCGTCGGTGGACATGGCTGACGGAGGGTCAGGGATACCTCAACGTCGACCGATTCGAGGTCTTCGGCTTCAAGGTCGGCGCCCGCGCCGTCTTCGAGCAGCAGTGGTACTGGATCCTGCTCATCCTGGCCGCACTGACCGTGATCTCGGCTCGCAACCTCTTCCGCACCGGGCTGGGCCGCTCCTTCATGGCGGTGCGCGACCAGGACATCGCCGCTGAGGCGATCGGCGTCAACGTGGCGCGGGTGAAGCTCACCGCGTTCGCCATCTCGTCCGGGTTCGTCGGTCTCGCCGGGGCCCTCACGGCGCACTACAGCGAGGTCGTCTCATGGGAGAAGTTCACCCTCGACGTGTCCATCCTCTACCTCGCGATGATCATCGTCGGTGGCCTGGGGAGCATCGCCGGGGCCGTCTACGGCGCGATCTTCATGACGCTGCTGCCCGAGGTCATCCGCCAGGTCGCCAATGCGATGAGCTCGTCGGTGCCCTTCCTCACCGACCAGCTCCCGGCCGTCCGCAACGCGACCTTCGGCCTGGTCATCATCCTCTTCCTCATCATCGAGCCACGTGGTCTCGACCGCATCTGGCAACGGATGAAGGAGTACATCAGGTTCTGGCCCTTCCGCTACTGAACACCCCGCCACACCCCAACCGATCTGTGCCCCACCCATGAAGGAGACAACGATGTCTGCACGAACCCGCTCCCTGGCCGCCATGGCCGCTGCTTCCGGCTTGCTGCTGACCGCCTGCGGCGGCGACAGCTCTGACGGCGCCGCATCGGACCAGCCCATCAAGATCGGCATCATCGCCGACCTCACCGGCGCCACCGGCGACGTGGGCGCCCCGTACAACGACGGCATGAAGGCCTACATCGACTGGCGCAACAGCGACGGTGGCATCGAGGGGCGCCAGATCGAGGCATTGTCCAACGACTACGCCTACGAGGTCCCCAAGGCGGAGTCCCTCTACAAGCAGTACCTCAACGACGAGGTCGTGGCCATCCAGGGCTGGGGCACGGGAGACACCGAAGCCCTCTCTGCCAGCGTCGGCAACGACGAGCTCCCCTTCATGTCGGGCTCCTTCGCCGAGCCCCTGACCAACCCGGAGGAGGCCCCGTACAACTTCGTCGTGGCCCCGACCTACTCGGACCAGATGCGCGTGGCGCTCAACTGGATCGCCGAGGACTCCGGCGGCAAGGGCGAGGTGGCCGTCTTCCACAACGACAGCCCCTTCGGCACCGCCCCGGTCGAGGACGGCAAGAACTGGATCAGCGAGAAGAAGCTGGACCTGGGCTACGAGGCCTACGCCATGCCGGGCGGCAAGCAGAACTACGTGGGCCTGCTCTCCCAGGCCAAGAGCCAGGGCGCCAAGTACATCGTCATCCAGAACGTCGCCTCGCCGGCGGCCCTCGTCGCGAAGGACATCGCGGCGCAGAAGCTGGACATGAAGATCGTCTGCCTCAACTGGTGCGCCAACGAGCTCTTCATCGACTCCGCCGGACCCAAGGTCGCTGAGGGACACCTGCTCATCCAGCCCTTCGCCCCGATGTCTGCCGACAAGGAGGGCCACAAGGTCATCAAGGACTACATCAAGGACAAGGGCATCGACGAGAAGGAGATCGGCACCTCCTGGGTCCAGGGCTGGTACGCCATGGACGTCATGGCCGGAGGCATCGAGCAGACGCTCAAGGACGGTGACGACCTGACCGGCGCCAACATCCGCAAGGCCCTGGAGACCATGGGTGGCCAGGACACCGGGGGTGTCGTCGGTGACGGCACCGTGGAGTTCACCGCGGAGAGCCACCGCGGGTCGTCGGCCACCGGCATCTACGAGGCCAAGGGCGGCAAGATGGTCGAGGTCAAGGCAGGCGCGACTCCGTGAACCAGCTCGCCACGCAGTCCCTGTCGGGGGCGTCCTCGGACGCCCCCGCAGGGGGCCTGCTCACCCTGAACAATGTCGAAGTCATCTACGACGACGTCATCCTGGTGCTGCGCGGACTCTCCCTGTCGGTCCCGGAGGGCCAGATCGTGGCCCTCCTCGGCTCCAACGGCGCCGGCAAGTCCACGACCCTCAAGGCCGTGTCCGGTCTGCTCCCCAGCGAGCGCGGTGAGGTCACCGACGGCTCGGTCACCTTCGCGGGCGAGGACATCACCACCATGGATGCGGCGGAGCGGGTACGCCGCGGGATGAGCCTGTGCATGGAAGGCCGTCACGTCTTCTCGCACCTGACCATCGCCGACAACCTGGTGGCCGGTGCGTACACGCGCAAGGACAGCAAGGAGGACCTCGAGCTCGTCTACGAGTTCTTCCCGAAGCTCGCCGACATGCGCAACCGCATCGCCGGCTACCTCTCCGGTGGCGAGCAGCAGATGCTCGCGATCGGTCGCGCCCTCATGGCCCGGCCCAAGCTGCTGATGCTCGACGAGCCCTCCTTGGGGCTCGCCCCACTGCTCGTCCAGGAGATCTTCGGGTACATCAAGCGTCTCAATGTCGAGCAAGGACTGACCGTCCTGGTCATCGAGCAGAACGCCCGACGAGCCCTCGAGATCGCCGACCACGGCTACATCATGGAGCAGGGACGCATCGTGCTGGAGGGGGCTGCGGCCGAGCTGAGCGAGAACCCCGACGTCAAGGAGTTCTACCTCGGTCTCGGCGAAGAGGGCGGACGCAAGAGCTACCGGGACGTCAAGCACTACAAACGCCGCAAGCGCTGGCTCTGAGTCACTCACCCCCCATCCGGACCTCCACGAGGAGCTGTCATGTCCATCCACGCTGCGCTCGGTGAGCATCTCGCCCACCGTGCGATGGATCAGGCCGTCACCGACCTGATCGCGCGGGCCGCCGCTGTCCCCGGGTTGGCCTCACGACTGGAGCGAGCCGGGATCGATCCTGCCTCGGTCCGCTCGGTCGCCGACCTGAGCGCTCTGCCCGTGTTGTCGAAAGACGACCTGGTCGCCGAGCAGGCGAGCGCACCCCCCTTCGGCGGTCTGCTCGCTCCTGGCGCTGACGTCCGACGGGTCTTCCAGTCACCGGGTCCGCTGTACGAACCCCAGCTGGAGTCTCCGGACTACTGGCGCTGGGGTCAGGTCTTCCGCCATCTCGGTGTCGGGTCCGAGGACACGGCCATCAACTGCTTCGGGTACCACCTCTCCCCTGCGGGCGCGATGATGGAGGAGGGTCTGCGGTCCACCGGGGCTGCGGTGCTCCCGGCCGGGATCGGCAACCAGGATCTGCAGGCGCGCGCCATCGCGGACCTGGGGGTGAGCACCTACAGCGGTCTGCCGAGCTATCTCAAGGCGCTCATCGATCGCTTCGACGAGCTCGGCCTGCCACCGCAGGCGTGGCAGCTCACGCGCGCCATGGTCACCGCAGAGCCCCTCCCCGACTCGCTCCGCGCGGAGCTCACCGCGCGGGTGCCCTCGGTGTGC
Organism: Janibacter sp.; assembly: GCA_030453295.1. GTDB lineage: Bacteria > Actinomycetota > Actinomycetes > Actinomycetales > Dermatophilaceae > Janibacter. Next base: position 834 of record JAKDKQ010000007.1, on the reverse strand, counting down.
ATGGCCTACGGGACCGGCGAGACCGGCCTGCTTGCCCACGAGGTGGGCGATGGTGCCGGGCTGGTCCTGGCCGAAGGGGTCCTGGTCCAGATCTGCGAGATCGGCACCGGAACGCCGATCGAGGACGAGACCGAGGGTGAGGTCGTCGTCACCGTGCTGCGAACCGACTATCCGCTGGTCCGCTTCGGGACCGGGGATCTGTCCGGCTGGATGGTGGGACCCGACGGCTCCCTGCGTCTGCGGGGCGTGCTCGGCCGCACGGGATCAGCCGTGAAGGTCAAGGGGATGTTCCTCCACCCGGCGCAGATCGCGTCCGTGATGTCCCGGATCAGCGCGGTCGCCGATCATCGCTTCGTCATCGGGCGCACCGATCACCTGGACACCTTGCGGTGCGAGGTTGTCCTGGCTCCCGGCAACAATCCCGATGAGCAACTGCAGCAGATCACCGAGCGCATCCGGGAGGGGCTGCGCTTCAGAGCCGACGTCGTGGCCGTCGACGAGCTCACGCCCGCCGACGGTCCGATCCTCGACACGCGGACGTGGGAGTAGCGAGCCGCACCCCGAGGAACCAGGAAGCCCCCGCCACCATTCGGTGCCGGGGGCTTCGTGTCTACCCTGTGTGGGGTGTGCGTGGCATGGGCACCCCACCGTCCCAACGGTGCTGGACCACCGTGAGCCGATTGGTCGACCTCGCCCGCCGAGCATCCACAGGGGAATGCCGACGGAGCCGGCCCTCCCGTGAAGGAGAGCCGGCCCCGTCGAAGGACCCCGAGGGGTCAGTCGTCCTGGGAGTCGCCCGACTCGGAGGACTCGCCCTCGTTGGACGAGGAGTCG
>JAKDKQ010000116.1 GCA_030453295.1 Janibacter sp. | reverse complement strand
CCCGTCGAGGTGGACCTCGACGGCGCCGAGCAGCCGCAGGTGGAGACCGGTGCCGAGGTGCGGCGATGTCGGCACACCCGAAGGGGGGATGGCCGTCTCGAGCAGCCGCGCCAGTGCCTGGGCGGTGGCGGCGCCGATCGGGTGCCCGCGATCCCAGGTCGTCGACAGGTCGAGGACCCCGAGCTGGGCGCCGGTCACGGGATCGTGCACCGGGGCGGCCCAGCAGACCCAGTTGTGGACGATCGGGGCGTAGTGCTCGGCGGCGAAGACGGTGGCGCCTCGGTCATTGCGCAGGGCGAGGTTCAGGGCGTTGGTGCCCACGCTCCCTTCGTCCCACCGACCGCCGGCGACGAAGTTGATCTCTTCGGCGGTATTGCGCATGACCCGCCCGCCGTAGGTCCACAGGATGCGTGTCTGCGGGTCGGTCACCGCGACGACGAGGTCGCCGTCCTCGGCGGCCGAGCGCAGTGCGCCCTCGAGCCGGTTGACCGCGGCTGACAACGGCGAGTCCTCGAAGAGGCTGCGGGTCTCCCCTTCGTCTGCCAGCGGGGCGGCCACCACGCCATCGGTGATGTGCTCGGCAGAGCGCTTCCACGACGACAGGATCTCGGGGCGTACCTCGTCATCGGGGGTGTTCCCCTGACGCCAGTGCTCCCACGCGCGCTCGAGTACGCGACGTCGGCCGGATCCGTTGCCTGCCATCGGACACCTCCTCGTGGTCTCCTCCAGCGTATGACGCAGCGGGCCTAGGGTCGAGACATGAACGCAGCCGGCACCCTGACCTGGACCCCCGCGGCGGAGCGGACCGATCTGCTCGCTGCCCCTGTGGCCGCAGCGATCGCGACACTGCCCTCCGCCCGCGTCGCCGAGATCGACCCGGAGCTGGCGGACACCGCCGCCTTCTGCGAGGCCTACGGGTCGCCGACGGAGTTCTCCGCCAACTGCGTCGTCGTCGCCGGGCGAAGGGGAGGGGAGACCAAGCACGCTGCCGTCCTGGTCCTCGCGAGCGACCGGGCCGACATCAACGGCGTCGTGCGCCGTCACATCGACGCGCGCAAGATCTCCTTCGCGCCGATGGCCGAGGCCGTCGAGATCACCGGCATGGAGTACGGCGGTATCACCCCGGTCGGCCTGCCCGCGGACTGGCCGGTCCTCATCGACGACGCCGTCCTCGCGGCCGGTGAGGTCGTCATCGGCTCCGGGGTCCGCGGGTCCAAGCTGCTCGTGGACGCGACCGAGCTGGCCGCGCTGCCGAGCGTCGAGGTGCTGGCGCTCGCGCTCGGCTAGCTCCCGAGCGAGGCACCTAGACTGGCGACTGTGCCCCGACCTGTGACCCCTAGCGTCATCGCCCAAGCCGCACGCATGAAGGCACTGATGCAGACCGTGCTCCACCCGGGGACCAACGGGTGGACGAGCGAGTGGGGCACCAACGCTCACGGGGAGATCGCCGGGTGCCCGCCACCGGCGTGAGCCACGCGTCCATGTCGACGTCATAGCTCACCCTTCCGGTCCCCGCGAAAGTCGAGTTCGCTCATGCCTACAAGAAATCGATCAGCCGTGCCCATGCGCAGCGCCCCCCATGAGTTGTGGCGAGGAGTGCGCGAGAGTGCGCGCAGTGACGCCTTTGGCGGCGCACTCCTGCTCGGTGCCACAGTCTTGGCGCTGGTGCTGGCCAACAGCTCCGCTGTCGGAGGGTACGAGGCGGTGCGCGACTTCTCCTTCGGTCCGGCGTCGCTGCACCTCGATCTGACACTGGGCCAGTGGGCCGCCGACGGCTTGCTGGCGATCTTCTTCTTCGTCGTGGGCCTCGAGCTCAAGGAGGAGTTCGTCGCCGGGAAGCTTCGTGATCCTCGGCAAGCCGCTGTGCCCATTGCGGCCGCGGTGGGTGGCGTGGTCGTCCCGGCACTGATCTTCACCGCCATCACCATGTCCAGCGGTGATGACGCTGCCCAAGGGTGGGCGATCCCTACCGCCACCGACATCGCCTTCGCCGTGGCGGTGCTCGCCGTCGTCGGCCGTTTCCTCCCGCCGGCGCTGCGCATCTTCCTGCTCACTCTCGCGATCGTGGATGACCTCATCGCCATCACGATCATCGCGCTCTTCTACAGCCAGGGTCTGCACGTGCAGTGGCTGGTCCTGGCGCTGCTCCCCCTGGCGGTGTTTGCCGTCCTGGTCCAGCGTGGGGTCCGCGCCTGGTGGCTGCTCATCCCTCTGGGCGTGCTCACCTGGGCACTTGTGCACGCGGGCGGAATCCACGCCACGGTCGCCGGCGTGCTCATCGGGTTCACCGTTCCTGTGCTGGCGACGAAGCGGGCCAGCGTGAAGGTCGCCGTCGAAGACGGCGAGCCCGTGTACGACGGTTTGGCTGCGCACTTCGCCGACCGGTGGGGCATCGTCTCCACCTTGGTTGCGGTCCCGGTCTTCGCCTTCTTCACAGCGGGCGTCACCATCGGTGGTCTTCAGGGGTTGCAGAGCGCGCTGAGCGACCCCGTGACCCTGGGCATCATGGCCGGACTGGTGCTCGGCAAGCCGATCGGCATCATCGCCACCAGCTTCGCCGTCACCCGCCTCCCGGTCTTCAACCTCGACCCGACCTTGCGGTGGAACGACTTGGTCGGAGCCAGCCTCTTGGCAGGGATCGGCTTCACCGTCTCATTGCTCATCGGCGAACTCGCCTTCGTCGACACCGATGTTGCTGAAGAGCACGTCAAGATCGGTGTCCTGCTCGGCTCCTTCATCGCTGCGCTTCTCGGCGGGGCGCTCCTGTCAGCGCGCAACCGCACGAGAAGGCGTCGATCGGATTTCGACAGCGTGGACGCGAGCTAGCGAGCGATTCGTTGGGGGCTCGCTGCCGGTCAGGGCGCCGCGCCCTGACCGGCACGAAACCTCACGCCTCGACGACCACCGGGATGACCAGGGGGTTGCGGCGGTGCTTGCGGCCGGCCCACTGGGAGACCGCGCGCCCGATGCGCTTCTCGAGGTCGATCGGGTCGCCCACGCCGTCTGACGCTGCGGCCGCGAGCGCCTTCTCGATGGACGGGATCGCATCCTCGAAGAGGGAGTCGTCGGCGCCCAACCCTCGGGCGAGGAACTCGGGCGGCTCGACCAGCTTGCCCGTGTCGATGTCGATCAACGCGAGCACCGTGACGATGCCTTCCTGGCTCAGGGTGACCCGGTCGCGCAGGCTCTCCTCGGTCACGCCGCCCACGGTTCCCGCGGAGACGTAGACGTACCCGGCGCGGACCTTGCCGGTGACGCGCACCTCGCCGTCCTGCAGGTCGACCACGACACCGTCGTCGACGACCGGCACGTGAGCCGGGTCGAGACCGGTGGCGATGGCCAGGTCGGCGTTGGCCCGCAGGTGACGCCACTCGCCGTGGACCGGCATGACATTGCGCGGCTTGACGAGGTTGTAGCAGTAGACGAGCTCGCCCGCACTGGCGTGGCCGGAGACGTGCACCTTGGCGTTGCCCTTGTGGACGACATTGGCGCCCCGCCGGGTCAGGCCGTTGATGACGCGCGAGATCGAGGTCTCGTTGCCGGGGATGAGTGAGGAGGCCAGCAGCACCGTGTCGTTTTCGGCGATGCGGATCTGGTGGTCACCGCTGGCCATGCGAGACAGCGCAGCCATGGGCTCACCCTGGGAGCCGGTGCACACCAGGGTGACCTTGTTGTCAGGCATCTTGGACAGTTCCTTGGCATCGACGATGAGCCCGCGGGGGACGTCGAGATAGCCGAGCTGTCGGGCGATGTCCATGTTGCGCACCATCGATCGACCGACGAAGGCGACCTTGCGCTTGTGCCGGTGTGCCGAGTCCAGCACCTGCTGGATGCGGTGGACGTGACTGGCGAAGCTGGAGACGACGACCCGACCCGGGGCCGTGCGGAAGACGGTCTCGATGGCCGGCGCCAGGTCCTTCTCGGCGGTCGTGAAGCCGGGCACCTCCGCGTTGGTGGAGTCGGTGCAAAAGAGGTCGACGCCCTCGGCGCCCAGCCGAGCAAAGGCGGGCAGGTCCGTCAGCCGCTTGTCCAGCGGGAACTGGTCCATCTTGAAGTCGCCGGTGTGCAGCAGCAGTCCTGCCGTGGTGCGCACCGCGACGGCCAGCCCGTCGGGGATGGAGTGGTTGACCGCGATGAACTCGCAGCCGAAGGGCCCCAGATCGCGGTGGTCACCCTCGACGACCTCGATGGTCGTGGGCTTGATCCGGTGCTCCTTGAGCTTCGCCGTGATCAGCGCCAAGGTGAGTCGCGACCCGATCAGCGGGATGTTGTTGCGCTGCTTCAGCAGGTAGGGAACGCCGCCGATGTGATCCTCGTGCCCGTGGGTCAGGACGATGCCCACGATGTCGTTCATGCGGTCCTTCAGATAGCTGAAGTCCGGCAGGATGACGTCGACGCCCGGCTGGTGCTCCTCGGGGAAGAGGACGCCGCAGTCGATCACCAGCAGCTTGCCGCGGTGCTCCAGGACCATCATGTTGCGGCCCACCTCGCCGAGACCTCCCAGCGGGATGACTCGCAGGGCGTCCTTGGGCAGTGCGGGTGGTGCGCCCAGCTCGGGGTGCGGATGACTCATTGATCTCCTTGGTTGTGGGGTGCTTCGATCGTGCTATGTCTGAGTGCGAGCCTACTTTGACGTCACGGCAGGGTTGGTCGTCGGTGGTTGTGGCTGCGCGGTCTGGGCCAGGGCATCGGTGAAGGCCTCTGCGCGAGCGGTGGCTTCCTTCAGCTCGGCCACCCGGGTGAGTGCGTCAGCGTGGATCGCGTCGACCTGCGCCCGGGCCGACGACGTGTCGGCTGCGGGTCCTGCCGGGTCCGCGAGGACATCGAGGGCGTCCACGAGCTGACGCATCTCCTCGATCGAGAAGCCGAGGGGCTTCATCGGCTTGATCAGGAGCAGCCGCTCGATGTCCTCGTCGCCGTAGAGGCGGAAGCCGCCCTCGGTGCGCGCGGTGGGCGTGAGCAGGCCCATCTCCTCGTAGTACCGCAGGGTGCGGTGTGAGAGCCCGGTGCGGGTGACCACCTCGCCGATCAGGACGTGGCGATCGGTCACGTCCCCACCTTGTCGTCGGCGGCAAAGATCGGCGGCAGGCTGCCGTCGGGCAGCCGTCCCGCGATGGCGTGCATCCGCCAGGCGTCGGCGAAGAGCGCCACCACCACACCATCGGTGCGTTCGAGCACCTCCGCGCCGCTCTGGCGATCGACGGCGGACACGGCCTCGGGGACGACCCGGCTCGCGACGCTGTAGGACAAGTGGTCCTGGCTGGCCGGGGCGCCGAACTCGTGCTCGAGCCGGTGGGCCGCGACCTCGAACTGCATGGGCCCGACGGCCGCCAGGACGGGGGCCTGGACTCCGCGGCGGTCGGAGACGAGGACCTGGACGACGCCCTCCTGGTCGAGCAGCTCGATCCCTCGACGGAACTGCTTGGCCCGTCCGGTGTCGCGGGAGCGGAAGACGGCGAAGTGCTCCGGGGCGAACCGCGGCAGGCCGGGATATCTGACGGGGCGGGAGTCGTAGAGGGTGTCGCCCACCTGGAGCGCCTGCGCATTGGTCAGGCCGACGACGTCTCCGGGGTAGGCCTCGTCGATGGTCTCGCGCTCCCTGCCGAAGACCGACTGCGCGTACTTGGTCTGGAAGGGTCGCCCGGTGCGGGACTGGGTGAGGACCGCACCCCGCTCGAAGCGCCCGGAGCAGACGCGCATGAAGGCCATCCGGTCCCGGTGGGCCGGGTCCATCCCGGTCTGGACCTTGAAGATGAACCCGGAGAAGGGCGCCTCGACCGGCCGGGGCTGGCGCTCGACGTCGGTCCACGCGCTCGGTGCCGGAGCGAGGTCGATCACGGTCTGGAGCAGCTCGGCGACACCGAAGTTTTGCACTGCTGCGGAGAAGAGGACCGGCGTGGACTGAGCGGCCAGGAAGCTCTCCTGGTCGTGGGCGTGACCGGAGGCGGTGAGCAGCTCGAACTCCTCGGCGGCCCGCTCCCAGTCCTCGCCATGGCGCTCGAACGCCTCAGCGGGAGTGAGTGACTCCCCGACCGCGATCGTGGCCCCTCCGGGCGTGCGGGTGAACTCCGTCATCCCACCCGTGGCCGGATCCGTCAGCCCGCGGAAGTCCCCGGCGATCCCCACGGGCCAGTTCAGCGGTGTGGGGTGGATGCCCAGGCGGTCACTGATCTCGTCCAGGAGCTCCAGCGGCTCCTGGCCGGGCCGGTCCCACTTGTTGATCAGCGTGATCACGGGGGTCGCCCGTGCCCGGCAGGCCTCGAAGAGCTTGAGCGTCTGGGGCTCCAGTCCCTTGGCCGCGTCGAGGAGCATGACGGCGCAGTCGACGGCCGACAGGACGCGATAGGTGTCCTCGGAGAAGTCGGCGTGGCCGGGGGTGTCGAGCAGGTTGATCACGACGTCCTGGACGCGGAACTGCAGCGCGGCAGAGGTGATCGAGATGCCGCGCGCCTGCTCCATCTCGTTCCAGTCGGAGACCACGCCGCGCCGGGATCCCTTGCCGTGGACGGCACCGGCCTGGGCGATGGCGTGCGCGTGGAGAGCGAGTGCCTCCGTGAGGGTGGACTTGCCGGCATC
>JAKDKQ010000115.1 GCA_030453295.1 Janibacter sp. | reverse complement strand
TGCCACTTGGTGTCCGTTCCTCCCTCTCGGGCTGACATCGAGAACATTAGGTCACCAGTGGCCGTTGCGCCAAATCGGGGGCGGATCCCCCGGATTTCCGGGGGTTCCGTCCCCGACAGGAGCCCTCACGCCATGCGTCAGGGCTGGCGTGCGGCCGCCAAGTTCTTGCGGCCGCGACGCAGCAGAGCCACTCGACCATGCAGGTACTCCCCCGGGCTCAGCACGTGCGACTCGTCCGAGACCTTGTCCCCGTTGATCGAGACCGCGCCGTCACCGATGGCCCGCCGGGCAGCCTTCTTGGAGTCGACCAGCCCGGTCGCGACCAGGGCGTCGAGGAGACCGGTGCCGACCGGGACGTCGGCGCCCGGCAGCTCCCTCGTCGCGTCGACGAGGGTGTGCTCGTCCAGTGCGCGTATGTCCCCCTTGCCGAAGAGCGCCTCGGAGGCAGCGTGCACCGAGGCCGTCGCCTCGGCACCGTGCACGAGGGTGGTGACGTCTGCGGCCAGCGCCCGCTGGGCCGCCCGGCGGAAGGGTTCGTCAGCGACAAGACGCTCGAGCTCGTCGATCTCTTCACGCCCGCGGTCGGTGAAGACCTTGAGCAGCTTGATCACCGAGGCGTCCTCGATGTTGAGCCAGTACTGGTAGAAGGCATACGGACTGGTCATCTCGCCGTCGAGCCAGACCGCGTTGCCCTCGGACTTACCGAACTTGTTGCCGTTGGCATCGGTGATCAGGGGTGTCGTGAGCAGGTGGACCGACTTCCCTTCGGCCCGGTGGATGAGATCGGAGCCCGCGGTGAGGTTGCCCCACTGGTCCTGCCCCCCGGTCTGCAGGGTGCAGCCGTACTCTCGGAAGAGCTGGAGGAAGTCGAGGCCCTGGAGGATCTGGTAGCTGAACTCCGTGTAGGAGATGCCCTCATCGCTCCCCAGCCGTGCGGCCACGGCGTCCTTGCGGACCATCTGGTTCACGCGGAAGTGCTTGCCGACATCGCGCAGGAAGTCCAACGCGGACATCGGCGCAGTCCAGTCGAGGTTGTTGACGGTGATGGCCGCGTTGTCGCCCTCGAAGGCGAGGAAGGGACGCACCTGCTCCTGGATGCGGCCGACCCACTCAGCGGTCTGCTCCTTGGTCTTCAACACCCGCTCGGCGCTCGGGCGCGGGTCTCCGATGAGCCCGGTCGAACCCCCGACGAGACAAATCACCCGGTGGCCGGCCTGCTGCAGGTGTCGCAGGACGATCAGCTGCACCAGATTGCCGAAGTGAAGCGACGGCGCCGTCGGGTCGAAGCCGCAGTACAGCGTGAGAGGTCCTTCGGCGAGGGCTTGTCGCAGGGCGGCCTCATCGGTGGTCTGGGCTACCAGTCCACGCCACTGCAGCTCGTCGAGGATGTCCGTCACGGTTGTCATCGGTCCTTCCGGGTCGTCAGGGCGCACGGTTTGCCAGCCCCCACACAGCCTGCCACGCGCCCGGCCCCTCCCCCGTAGGCGCACCGGTCCGCCATGTGGAACACCAGGTGACAGACCCTCCCTTCGTCCGGATAAGGTATGCCTCACCTCAGTCACTGCGAAGGGAGAGTCTCGTGATCGTGTGCCACTGCGCCGTCGTCGGCGATCAGCAGATCGCGGCCGCCGCGGCCGCCGGCGCCACGACCCTCTCCCGGGTCTGCGCCAGCACCGGCGCCGGGCGCGATTGCGGTGCCTGTGTCTTCTCAGTACGGCGCATCCTCTGCGAGAGTGTGGGGAGTGAGGCCGATCACGGTCTCCTCATCACGTCCGCGGAGGTAGACCGTGCAGCCAGTTGATCCCCGAATCATCACGCTCCTCAATGAGGCTCTGACCCTTGAGCTGACCGTCGTCAACGGCTACTTCCTCCATGCGCGCATGCTCGACAACTGGGGACTGCCACGCCTGGGCAAGGTCTTCTACGACCTGTCGATCGGCGAGATGAAGGACGCCGACGAGCTCATCGAGCGCATCCTCATGTTTGACGGCCACCCCAATGTCCAAAAGCTCAACAACATCGAGATCGGTGAGGACGCCAAGGAGATGCTCGATCTGGCGCTGGCCAGCGAGATCGTCGCCGTCAAGCAGTTCAACGCAGCCGCGCAGGAGTGTCACGAGCTCGGTGACCACGCCACGGCGGCGATCTTCGAAGAGATGGCACGGGATGAAGAGCGCCACGCCGACTGGTTCGAGGCACAGCTCGATGCGATCGTGCGCGTCGGACTCGAGAACTATCTGGCCCAGCAGGTCGACGTGGGCGTCAACCCCGTCTGACCCGCGGCGTGGCGGGGCGGTATGCCGAGACCGTCGGCTCACCGTCGGACCAGAATCGCCACGGGTAGGCCGTGCCGTCCCCACCGGGACCGGAGACGCCCACCCGAGGTCCAGTGCGGACCACGTCATCAGCCGCGGGCATGCTCGGTCCGTACAGCGCGAAGGGAGCGCCTCGCCCGACGAGCGCTGCCCCGTTGTCCTCCCCCACGAGCCCGAGTGCCTTGGTGAGGCGACCCGGTCCGCGCGCCCAGTCCCGCTCACGCACCTCGGGTCGTCGCGCAGCCACGACATCGTGGCCGTCGACGACCTCGCCCGCACGCAGCAGCACCGCCGCGCACTCACCCGCCCTTCCGCAGACGATGTTGGCGCACCAGTGGATGCCGTACGACCGGTAGACGTAGAGGTGCCCCGGCGGGCCGAACATCACCTCGGTGCGCGGGGTCATCCCTCGGTAGCCGTGTGAGCCGGGGTCCATGCTCCCCCAGTAGGCCTCGACCTCGGTGAGTCGCAGCGTCACAGGTCCGGCGACGAGATGCGCCCCGAGCAGGGCACGCGCGACGAGCAGAGGGTCGCCGGCCAGGTCGTCCCTGACCCACCGGCGCCCTCGTGCCGGCACCGTCAGCGCGCCACGATCCGGCTCGCCGCGAACGCGCCGAGCTCGTCAAGGAGTGAGGCTGCGTCGACGAGCTGCTCGGCGACGCGGACCGGAGCAGTGCCGCCCTTGGCGTCACGCGATCCGAGGGAGCCACCGACCGAGAGCACCTCGCGCACCCCTGGTGTGAGGTGCTCGCTGATACCGGCGAGGTCCTCATCGCTCAGGTCCCACAGCTCGATGTCGCGCTCCTCGCACACCCGCACGCAGGCGCCGGCGACCTCATGGGCGATCCGGAAGGGGACACCCTCTCGCACCAGCCACTCTGCGATGTCTGTGGCCAGCGAGAAGCCCTGCGGCGCAAGGGATGCCATCCGCTCACCGTGGTAGGTCATCGTCGCCATCATCCCGGAGAAGGCCGGCAGCAGGACCTCGAGAGTGTCGACTGCGTCGAAGACCGGCTCCTTGTCCTCCTGCAGGTCTCGGTTGTACGCAAGCGGCAAGGCCTTGAGCGTCGTCATGAGCCCGGCGAGGTCACCGACCAGACGTCCGGCCTTGCCCCGGGCGAGCTCGGCGACGTCGGGGTTCTTCTTCTGCGGCATGATGCTCGACCCGGTCGAGAAGGCGTCGTCGAGCGTGACGAAGGAGAACTCCTTGGTCGCCCACAGGATGACCTCCTCGGCCAGACGTGAGATGTCGACCGCAGTCATCGCCGCGACGAAGCAGAACTCCGCCACGAAGTCACGCGAGGCCGTCCCGTCGATCGAGTTGTCGATCGATCCGGCAAATCCGAGGTCGGCTGCGACGGCTTCGGGGTCCAGCCCCAGCGAGGAGCCGGCCAGCGCGCCGGAGCCGTACGGGCTGAGCGAGGTCCGGGCATCCCAGTCGACGAACCTCTGGACATCACGCAGCAGCGGCCACGCGTGCGCGAGCAGGTGGTGACTCAGCAGCACCGGCTGGGCATGCTGCAGGTGGGTGCGTCCGGGCATCGCCACACCGATGTGCGTGCGGGCCTGGTCGACGAGCGCCTGCACGACGTCGAGGATCAGCCCCGAGACGATGCGGGCGTGGTCGCGCAGGTACATCCGAAAGAGCGTGGCGACCTGGTCGTTGCGGGAGCGTCCCGCGCGCAAGCGGCCACCCACGTCGGCACCCGCGCGCTCGATGAGTCCGCGCTCGAGGGCCGTGTGCACGTCCTCGTCGTCCTCGGCCGGGACGAAGGCCCCCGACTCGACATCGGCTGCCAGGACGGCCAGTGCGGCCAGCATCGCCTCGAGAGTCGGGTCGTCGAGCAGGCCCGCGCCGTGCAGCACACGGGCGTGTGCGCGGGATCCGGCGATGTCATAGGGAGCCAGCCGCCAGTCGAAGTGCGTCGACTTGCTGAGCGCCGCGAGTGCATCGCTCGGGCCGCCGGCGAAGCGACCGCCCCACAGACTCACCCGCTCGGACGTCGCGTCGTGGTCCTGGCTCACGGTGCCTCCTGGCTGTCGGTGGTCTGGGCAAGGCCCAGCAGCTGTGTGGTGAGAGCGGCGCCCTGGGTGGGCCCGCCGGTGATGATCATGATCGTGTCATCCCCCGCGATCGTTCCGAGCACCTCGGGCAGGCGTGCGTGGTCGATCGCCGAGGCGAGGTAGTTGGCCGCGCCGGGTGGCGTGCGGACGACGACGAGCTGGGCGCTCGCTCGTGCGGTGACGAGCAGCTCCTCGCACAGCCGACGCAGCCGGCCGTCGAACTCGGCAGGGTCCACGGCCGCACGAGGGGTGCGGTCCCCCCCTTCGCCGGGGATGGCATAGACCAGGTCACGTCCGACCCGCACCTTTTCCGCGCGCAGCTCGAGCAGGTCCCGCGAGAGCGTCGCCTGGGTGACCTCGATGCCGTCGTCGGCGAGCAGCGCGAGCAGCTCCGGCTGGCTGCGCACGGCGTGCTCGCGCAACAGCTCGATGATCCTGGCCTGTCGACCCGGTCGCGTCGCGGCGATCATGCCGAGGCGCGCAGCAGGAAGGTGAGAAGTGCCTTTTGCGCGTGCAGCCGGTTTTCGGCCTCGTCCCAGACGACCGACTGCTCGCCGTCGATGACCTCGGCCGCGATCTCGAGCCCGCGGTAGGCGGGCAGGCAGTGCAGGACGATGGCGTCGCCGGCAGCGTGCGTCATGAGCTCGCGGGTCACGGCGAAGGGGGCGAAGGGCGAGGACTGACCGGTACGGTCCCCCTTCTCACCCTCCATGCCCATGGACACCCAGGTGTCGGTGGCGACGACGTCCGCGCCGGTCACTGCGGCCGCCGGGTCGTCGGTGACGAGCACGGAGCCGCCCTGCTCGCCGGCGATGCGCTCGGCCCGGGCGAGGACGTCTGCGGACGGCTGGTGCGTGGTCGGCGTCCCGATCCGCACGTGCATACCGGCGAGGGCGCACGCGAGCAGGTAGGAGTGGGACATGTTGTTGGCCCCGTCGCCGACGTAGGCGATGGTGCGTCCGGCAGTGGCGCCCTTGTGCTCGCGGATGGTCAGCAGGTCGGCCAGCAGCTGGCAGGGGTGGTAGTCGTCCGTGAGTGCGTTGACGACCGGCACCTCGACGTGGGCGGCCATCTCCTGCAGCCGGTCCTGACCGTGCGTGCGCCACACGATCGCGCTGACCTGGCGCCCGACGACCCGGGCGACGTCGGCGATCGACTCACGGGTGCCGATCTGGGCGAGGTTGCCGTCCACGGTCATCGGGTACCCGCCGAGCTCGGCGACCCCCGTCGCGAAGGAGAGCTGGGTGCGCAGGGTCGGCTTGTCGAAGATGATCGCGACGGCACGGGGTCCGGCGAGCGGCTGCTCGGCGTGACGATCCGCCTTGAGGGCAGCGGCCAGGTCGAGGACCTCGCTCTGCTCCTGCGCGGTGAGGTCGTCGTCGGCGAGGAGGTGGCGGACGGTCATGCGGACTCCTTGGCGGCCTGGTCGAGGATCGCCGGGAGGGCGTCGACGAAGGTGGCGAGCTGGTCGGTGGTGATGACGAGCGGCGGCGCGAGGCGCAGCGCGTCCGGGGCGACGGGGTTGACGATGAAGCCGTGGCTGCGGGCGAGGAGCGCGACCGCTGGAGCGATCGGCTCGGCAAGGGTGATGGCCCGCAGCAACCCGGCCCCGCGCACCCCGGTGACGAGCGGGTGCTCGAGGGCCTCGACACGGTCGACGAGGAAGTCTCCTGCCACGACGGCGTGCTCGATCAGGCCCTCGGACTCGATGGTCGCCAGGACTGCGAGTGCGGCGCTGCACGCCAGCGGGTTGCCACCGAAGGTCGAGCCGTGCTGACCCGCGGTGAGCAGACCGGTGACCTCGGGACCGAAGGTGACGAGTCCCCCGATGGGCACTCCCCCACCGAGCCCCTTGGCGATGGTGATCGCGTCGGGGACGACGCCCTCGAGCTGGTGGGCGAACCACGCGCCGGTGCGCCCGATGCCGGTCTGGATCTCGTCGAGGACGAGCAGTGCGCCGGCCTCACGGGTGATCTCGCGGGCAGCAGCGAGGTAGCCCGCTGGCGGAGCGACGACACCTGCCTCACCCTGGATCGGCTCGAGCAGGACCATCGCGGTCTCGGGACCGACGGCGGCCCGTAGTGCCTCGACATCGCCCGGAGCGACGTGCGAGACCCCGGGAAGAAGCGGCGCGAAGGGGGCCCGGTAGGCCTCTTTGTGGGTCAGGCTCACGGCTCCGGTGGTCCGACCGTGGAAGGCCCCGCCGACGGCGACGATCCCGGTGCGGCCGGTGCGGCGCGAGAGCTTGATCGCCGTCTCGAC
>JAKDKQ010000114.1 GCA_030453295.1 Janibacter sp. | reverse complement strand
TTGCACGGAAACCAGGAGGGCGAGCCGTGCGGCTGCGCGGCGACGAGGACGCCGTCCTCCAGCTCCTCCCAGCCGGCCTCGCCGAGATGACGGCTGCGCACCTGCGTGGGGGTGCCGGCGTACTTGACCCGCACCTCGAAGTCCTCGCCCTCGGGCACCGTCCGCCCCAGCGTGACGGCGAGCCGATCGAAGCGGTGGGCGTACTTGGCGACGCTCCCGTCCACGTGCACGCGAGCGACCTTGAGGGAGTGCAGGTCCAGCTCGACCCGGCTCACCGGCTGCAGGGCCCGGCAGGTCAGCGTCGCCTCGCCGGACAGGCGGTTGCCGGTGACCTTGTAGTCCAGCACCAGCTCGTAGTGCTCCACGTCGTAGGACGCGTCCCCGTGCCCGGGGACGTAGTCGTCCGTGCCTTGCCGCCTCACTGGCGCTCCTCCCACGGTCCGATCGGGTTGCCGATCCATCGTGTGCGCGACGGTACGCCTTCACCACGCATCACCAGTGACGCCGGGCCGACCGTCGCATTCCTCCCGATGCTGGACGCGGGGAGGATGACGCTGTTGGGCCCGAGGGTCGCGCCGGCCTCGAGGACGACCGTGTCCATGCTGAGCACCCGGTCGTGGAAGAGGTGGGTCTGCACCACGCAGCCGTGGTTGACGGTCGCGCCGTCGCCGAGCCGCACGAGATCGCTCTCGGGGAGCCAGTAGGTGTCGCACCAGACCCCCGCGCCGACCGTGCTGCCCATGAGACGCAGCCACGCGTTGAGCGCCGGAGTGCCCGCGGTGATCCGGGCGAACCACGGAGCCGCGAGCATCTCGGTGAAGGTGTCGGCGAGCTCGTTGCGCCAGACGAAGGGGGTCCACAGCTCGTGCTCGCCCGCGCGGTGGCGACCGACGAGGATCCACTTGGCGACCAGGGTGATCCCCGCCGCGACATGGCTGCCGACGATCATCACGGGCCCAGCGAGCAGCACTGCGGCCCAGACCGATCGGTCGAGAAGCGCCAGCAGGGCGACCCCCACCGCGACATTGAGCGCGACGGAACACAGGAGGGGGATGACCCGGCAGAGCTCGACGAGCGAGCGCAGGACCTTCAGCCGGGTCGGCGGGTCATAGGTGCGGCTGGAGTCCTGCTCGTCTGCCGTCCGTCGCAGCCGGCGCGGCGGCGAGCCGATGTAGGACTGGCCCGCCTTGGCGACATCCCGACCAGGGGCGGCGGAGAGCACGGCGACGAGTGAGCGCTTGGGGACCCGGCGACCCGGCGCGAGCATCCCGGAGTTGCCGACGAAGGAGCGCTTGCCGACCTTGACCCGCTCGACGCGGATCCACCCTCCGCCGAGCTCGTAGCTGCCGATCATCGTGTCGTCGGCGAGGAAGGCGTGGTCGCCCACGCGCACGAGCTTGGGGATGAGCAGCACGGTCGATGCCTCGACGCCGATGCCGATGCGAGCACCCAGCAGCCGCAACCAGATCGGGGTGAAAGCACTGGAGTAGATGGGGAAGAGCCAGTCCCGCGCCTCGTCGAGGAGGCGGACGGTCCCCCAGATGGCCAGGCCGGGCGCCGAGCGCACCGGGTAGTGCCCCGGCTGGACGAGCGTGCCGAGCACGCGGGTGAGGCCGAGGACGAGCAGGGCCAGCACGAGGTAGCCGACGAGGGCGGCCAGCGGCAACCACGGAAGGGAGGTCCGCACCGCCTCGCCGAGGCTGGCGGTCCCGGAGATGGCCGGCCAGAGCACCGCTGCGCCGGCGAGGGTCGCGAGTCCAGGCAGGGAGGCGATGACCAGGGCGAGCACGGCGTAGCCGAGGAGCCACGCCTTGGGGGCGGGCGCCTCCTGCGAGGACCACGGACCGCGTGCCCGGCCGTGCGGCTCTGCCGGCGCACCGGACCAGATCTCGCCGGGTGTCACGGCCCCCGTGACGTGCGATCCGGGTGCGATCTCCGCGCTGGCACCGATGACCGACCCCGGGGAGATGGTGCTGCGCGCGCCGATCCTGGCGGCGGCCCCGATGCTGATGGGACCGACGTGCACGAGGTCACCGTCGATCCAGTGACCGAGCAGGTCCACCTCGGGCTCGATCGAGGCCCCCGGCCCCACGTCGAGCCACCCGGTGACCGGCGGAAGAGCGTGCAGGTCCACCCCTTCGCCGATCTTGGCTCCGAGGAGCGTTGCGTACCAACGGAACCAGACCGCACCGGAGAGTGACGCCGCAGCCAGCTCGTCCTGGATGCGGGCCGCCAGCCACAGCCGCAGGTGGACCTTGCCACCACGCGGGTGCGAGCCCGGCGTCACGCCACGCAGGACCAGCCGGGCCAGGAGCGCGGCGAGCGCCATCCGGCCCGGGGCGGTGAGGAAGAGCGCCGTCGTGAGCGCGACGAGCCAGACAGGAGCGGTCGGCAGCCACGGCAGGGCGAGGTGCCCGATGGTCGAGCCGAGCAGCAGCCACGCCACCCAGCGCATCCCCGCGAGGGCACGAAGGGGGACCATCGCCACCAGCTGGGCCACCTGGGTCCGCGTGCGGATCGGTTTGATCTTGCGATCGGTCAGGACCATCGTCGACGCCGCCGCGGACTCGTCGAGCCAGGCGGCGAGGTCGCCGAGGGTCGGGTGCGCGTAGAGGTCACCGACGGTCGTCTCGGGGCTGCGCTCGCGCAATCGGCTGACGACCTGGGCCGCGGTGAGGGAGCCACCGCCGAGGTCGAAGAAGTCGTCCGAGGGGTTGCGCACCTCGGCGCCGATGATCTCCGCCCACAGCGCGGCGATCCACTGCTCGGTCTCGCCGAGCTCGCCCTGCGCCGAGGTGTCGCCCGAGGTCGGGAGGGGCCACGGAAGGGCATCGCGATCGACCTTGCCGGAGGTGCGGGTGGGCAGCTCGTCGACGACCGCGAGGCGGGGCACGAGCGCGGCGGGCATCCGCTCGCGCAGCAGGTCGCGAGCGCGACCCGCGTCGTACCGGGCGTCGGTGGTCAGGTACCCGACGAGGAGCTTGTTGCCCGCCTGGGAGGAGCGGACCGCGGCTGCCGCGGAGACGACCCCGGGCAGACGGAGGAGCTGCTCGTCGATCTCGCCGAGCTCGATCCGCCGGCCGCCGAGCTTGATCTGGTCGTCGGCACGGCCGGCGAAGACGAGCCCGAGCGGGTCATTGCGCACGACATCGCCGGAGCGGTAGGCGCGACCCCAGCCGAGGGTCGGCATCGGTGCGTACTTCTCCGCGTCCTTGGCCGGGTCGAGGTAGCGGGCCAGGCCGACGCCACCGATGATCAGCTCTCCGGACTCTCCCTCCGCGACCGGGTGCCCCTGCGCGTCGACGACGGCGAGGTCCCAGCCGGCAAGCGGCAGACCGATGCGCACGGGGTCGCTGCCGTCGAGCATCGCGCCGCAGGCGACGACGGTGGCCTCGGTGGGGCCGTAGGTGTTCCACACCTCGCGGCCCTGCGCCTGCAGGCGCGCGGCCAGCTCGGGCGGGCAGGCCTCGCCGCCCATGATGAGCAGTCGGACCCGCTCCAGCGAGCTCGGCGGCCACAGCGACACGAGGGTCGGGACGGTCGAGACCACGGTGATCTCGTTGGCCACCAACCACGGGCCGACGTCGACGCCCGAGCGCACGAGCGAACGGGGTGCGGGCACGAGGCAGGCGCCGTAGGCCCACGCCAGCCACATCTCCTCGCAGCTGGCGTCGAAGGCGACGGACAGCCCGGCCATCACCCGGTCCCCCGGGCCGATCGGGTCGTCGACCAGGAACATCTGCGACTCGGCATCGACGAAGGCGGCCGCGTTGCGATGGGTGACGGCCACTCCCTTCGGCTTGCCCGTGGAGCCGGACGTGAAGATCACCCAGGCGTCGTCGCTCGTCCCGGGGTGCGTCGGCTCGATCGGCGAGCGCCCTTGGCCCGCAACGGTGGTCGAGATGACCAGATCGTTGCCGACGACGGCTGCAGCACCGGACTCCTCGAAGACCACGCGGGCTCGCTCGTCCGGGTCGTCCGCGTCGACGGGGACATAGGCCGCGCCGGCGACGAGGATCCCGATGATCGCGACATAGAGGTCGGTGGAGCCGGAGCGGATGCGCACCCCGACCTTGTCCCCCGGACCGATCCCGAGCTCCGCCAGCTGCTCGGCCAGTGCCGATGCCGCCTCGCCGAGCTCGGCGTAGGTCAGCCTTTCGCGGCCGCTGTCGACGGCCGGTGCGTCCGGGTGCGCGGCCACGACGCTGGTGAAGATGTCGACGAGGGTGCGCGGCTCGGTGGCCCGGTCACCCGCGAGGAGTGCCGGCAGCAGGGACGAAGGGGAGGTCAC
The DNA here is from genome assembly GCA_030453295.1 of Janibacter sp. GTDB lineage: Bacteria > Actinomycetota > Actinomycetes > Actinomycetales > Dermatophilaceae > Janibacter. The sequence continues at coordinate 2,351 of JAKDKQ010000114.1, read as the reverse complement.
CGGCGCATCGTGGACTGCGAAGGTGAACATCTGGGGTCTTGTCCACCGGAATAGCGCATCCGGCACCCTGGTTGATTGAATCGACAACAATGTGTTCCCCTCACCGACCGGAAGGCCGCGATGACCACGCCCATCACCCAGATCGAGCTCGGTCTCGACACCTTCGGCGACATCCCCGAGGACGGCCACGGCACCCTCGTCTCGGAGGCCGAGGCGATCCGGCGCGTCATCGAGGAGGGCGTGCTCGCCGACCAGGTGGGCGTGGACGTCATCGCGCTCGGTGAGCACCACCGGTCCGACTACGCGATCTCCTCCCCCGAGACCGTCCTCGCCGGCCTGGCGACGCGCACCGAGCGGATCACGCTCGCGTCCGGCGTGACCGTGCTGTCCTCCGACGACCCGGTCCGCGTCTTCCAGCGCTTCTCCACCGTCGACGCGATGTCCGGTGGTCGCGCGCAGGTGATCCTCGGCCGCGGCTCCTTCACCGAGTCCTTCCCGCTCTTCGGCTTCGACCTCGCCGACTACGACACCCTCTTCGAGGAGAAGATCCAGCTCTTCGCCGAGCTGCTCAAGGAGGAGCCGGTCACCTGGCAGGGCACGACGCGCTCTCCGCTCACCGACGCGCAGGTCCACCCGCGCACCGAGTCGGGCCACCTCGACACCTGGGTGGGCGTCGGCGGGTCGCCGCAGTCGGTCATCCGCGCCGCGCGCCACGACCTGCCCCTCATGCTCGCCATCATCGGCGGCTCCCCGGCGCGCTTCGCCCCCTATGTCGACCTCTACCGACGGGCCGCGGCGCAGTTCGGCACGACCCCGCACCCGGTGGGCATGCACTCGCACGGCTTCGTCGCCGACACTGACCAGGCCGCGGCGGACATCGTCTGGCCGCACTACAAGCGCAACCGTGACCGGCTCGGTGCCGAGCGCGGCTGGCCGCCGGTGACGCGCGAGTCCTTCGAGGACGAGATCGCCCACGGGTCCCTGTACATCGGCTCACCCGAGACCGTCGCCCAGCGCATCGCCGGCGCCCTGCGCGCCATCGACGCCCGACGCTTCGATCTCGTCTACACGAGCGGCAGCACCCCGGTCGACGACCGGCTGCGCGCCGTCGAGCTGTACGGCCGCGAGGTCGCGCCGCGGGTACGCGAGCTGCTCGCCGACCTGACCCCGAGCGAAGGGGGTGACGCGTGAGCACCGTAGCCATCCTCGGCGCGGGCAAGCTGGGCACCGTCCTCGCCCGGCTCGCCGTCGCGGCAGGTCACGAGGTGCTCGTCGCCGGCTCGGGTGACCCCGAGCGGATCGCGCTGACCATCGAGGTGCTGGCGCCCGGTGCCGAGGCGACGACGGCTGCCGACGCGGCTTCACGTGCGGACCTGGCGGTGCTCGCCCTTCCACTGGGCAAGCACAGGAGCATCCCTGCCGACGCCCTCGCCGGGAAGCTCGTCATCGACGCGATGAACTACTGGTGGGAGGTCGACGGCATCCGTGACGACCTGACCGACCCGCGCACGACCACCAGCGAGATCGTCCGGGAGCACCTGCCGACCTCACGGGTGGTCAAGGCGCTCAACCACATGGGCTACCACGACCTCGAGGACGGGGCCCGGCCCTCTGGTGCGCCCGGTCGCAAGGCCATCGCGATCGCCGGTGACGCAGCCGATGACGTCGCGGAGGCCTCCCGCCTCGTCGACGAGCTCGGCTTCGACCCGGTGATCATCGGGGCACTGGCCGACGGTCGCCGGCTCGAGCCAGGCCAGGAGGCCTTCGGCGCCAATGTCGACGCAGACCGGCTGCGGGAGCTGGTCGGCGTCACCGCTCGATGAATATTAGTTGACGCAACAACTATAGGCGCGATACGCTGAGGTCAATTAGTTGATCCGACAAGTTACGGGCGGCCTCCCCCCTTCGCCCTGACCACGAGCCACAGGAGTCACCGCATGCCCATCCCAGCCGTCCGTCTCAACCACGCGGTGCTCTTCGTCGCCGACGTCGAGCGCTCCATCGCCTTCTACCGCAACGCCTTCGGCGCGGAGACCGTCGCCTTCGAGCCGCGCATGCGCGCCGCTTTCCTGCGGATGCCGCGCTCGACCAACCACCACGACCTCGGCCTCTTCGGCGTCGGCGCCCAGCCGCCCCGCGAGCGCGGCTCGATCGGGCTGTACCACCTCGCCTGGCAGGTCGACACGATCGAGGACCTCGACGAGGCTCGACAGACCCTCGTCGCGCTCGGTGCCTACGTCGGCGAGTCCAGCCACGGCGCGACCAAGAGCGTGTACGCCGCGGACCCGGACGGCAACGAGTTCGAGGTCATGTGGATGCTGCCGCAGAGCGAGTGGGGCTCCTACGACAAC
>JAKDKQ010000113.1 GCA_030453295.1 Janibacter sp. | reverse complement strand
GGTCGATGCGTAGCCGACCACCATGTCCCCGTCGAGGGCCACGAGGTGCTCGCCCTCGCGTGGCAGGGCCAGGACGAAGGCTTCGCTCAGTGGCTCGACGCCGTCCACGGAGGCGGCCGCCGAGGCTGCGGCCCGCACCTGGTCCACGTGGTCGGCGGACAGTCGGGCGAAGGGAGTGCTGGTCGCCATCACGGGACCACCGTAGCGTCGAGGCTCTCGTCGTCGTCGCGGGCAGCGACGAAGTGGTAGCCCACATTGCGGACCGTGCCGATGAGCTGCTCGTGCTCGCTCCCGAGCTTGGCCCGTAGGCGTCGGACGTGGACGTCGACGGTGCGGGTCCCCCCGTAGTAGTCGTAACCCCAGACCTCCTGCAGGAGCTGGGCCCGGGTGAAGACGCGCCCCGGGTGCAGGGCCAGGTGCTTGAGCAGCTCGAACTCCTTGTAGGTCAGGTCGAGCAGCCGGGAGCCGAGCCGGGCGGAGTAGCTGCTCTCGTCGATCGTCAGGTCGCCCGCGATGATGCGCTCCTCCTCGGCATCCGGCGTCGCGACCCTGGTCATGGACAGTCGCAGGCGGGCCTCCACCTCGGCGGGTCCGGCCCGGTCCAGGAGGATGTCGTCCACGGCCCACTCGGCGTTGACCGCGATCAGGCCCCCCTCAGTGAGGATGGCGATGACCGGGGAGGTGATGCCTGCCGTGCGCAGGACCTGGCACAGGGAGCGGGCGCGCGCCAGCTCCCTGCGGGCGTCGACCAGGATGACGTCGATGTCCTCCATGGCCACCACGGCGCCGAAGGAGGACTCTGCGGGGAGTGTGCGCACCTGATGGCCCAGCAACCCGAGGGCCGGAAGGACTTCGGCGCTGGGTGCCAGGTCGTCCGTGAGGAGCAGGAGTCTGGCCATCAACCACAAGAATATGCGTCGACGGCCGGATACCCTCGCCACGTGAGCACCGAAGTACCCGCCGAGCGCGAGTCCCGAGCCGCCCGACGCGCCCTGCGTGCCGGCGGGCTCCAGGCCGACCCGGCGACCCCCACCGCCCGCCCTCGGCCGGTGATGGCGGCCGCCGCGGTCATCGTCGCGCTCGCCCTTGCCGCTGCCGCGGGCTCTGGTGAGCGGATCCTCGAGGTCGTGGTCATCGTCGTCGCCGGGCTCGTCGTGGGGGCGGGCTGGCCGCGCCTCGTCGGCTCCCGCAGCCCGATCGGGATGTCCATCGTCCTCATGGTGACCGCGCTCGCCCTCGGTGGTGCACTCCTCGTGCAGGGCGAGGAGCCCTACCTCGAGCACGTCCCTGCGGCCCTGGCCCTCGGCGTCGTCGCCATGTGCCTGCACCCGCTCGTGCACGCCTCGGCTCGCGTGCACCTCGCCCAGTCACTGGCCGCCACGGCTCTCGGGCTGGTGGTCATCTGCGGTGGCGCACTCTTCGCCAGCACGGTCTTTGTCGGGACGGGCGGACCCGTGGTCGTCGTCGGTGTGGCCCTGGCGGTCGCCGTGCTCGTCGACCTCGTCCTCGAGCGTCCGGGGCTCTCCCGGTGGATGATCCCGGCCGCCATGCTCGTGGGAGGTCTGACGGCCCTGCTCGTCCATGCCCTCCTCGGCGGTGGACTCGACGCCTGGCCTGCGCTCCTGGGCATCATCGGTGCCGGGGCTGCGGTCGCCCTGCGGCGGGCGATGACCCAGCAACCGGCTGTCGACAGCGTGCCCGCGGCAGTGGCGGCCGGGGCCGCGTCGATCCTGCTCGTCGCGCCGCTGGTACACCTCGTGGCGCGTCTGCCCCTCGGTTAGGAGCGCGCAGCGGACCCGTCGGTCCGGCCCTCTACGATGTGTGGGTGTTCACTCTCGACCCCACGATCCATCCTGACATCGCCCCCCTGGCCTGGCTGGTCGGCCGCTGGGAGGGCGCCGGCGTCCTCGGGTACCCGACCATCACGTCGGCCAACTTCGGCCAGGAGATCGTCGTCACGCATGACACCCGGCCCTTCCTTCGGTGGGAGAGCCAGTCGTGGATCCTCGACGACGAGGGCAACAAGGTGCGTCCGGCAGGCACGGAGCTCGGCTTCTGGCGTCCTGGTGGTGAGGGAGAGGCAGAGCTGCTGCTCACCCACCCCACCGGCATCATCGAGATGTACTACGGCACCGTCGAGCCCGGCCGGATCCAGCTGCAGACCGACGGGGTCATCCGCAGCCCGCACGCCAAGGAGTACACGGCGGCCAAGCGCATGTACGGCCTGGTCGACTCCAACCTCATGTGGGTCATGGACATGGCCGCGATGGGCCAGCCCCTCACCAGTCACCTGTCGGCGGAGCTCAAGCGGGTCGAGTGAGGACTCACTCCTCGTAGGACTCCATGTCGTCGGTGCGCAGGGCATCGCTGAGCTCGTCCATGCCCTGCTCGTCGAGGATGTCGATGGAGCCACCGTTGGGCGCGGTCCCGTACCCGCTGAACGGCGCGGTGACGAAGTGGATGTTGCCGCCGCGCAGGTTGCGCATCTTGATCGCCTCGCGGCGGATGGTGCTGGCCTCGAGGGAGTTGTCCACGGTCGTGTGCTTGGTCCCGGCGTCGATGACGCCATTGAGCTTGCTCGGGTTGAGCAGCACCCCCGGCGTCAGGGTCTCCGACATCATCGCCTTGAGCCAGGCCTGCTGGCGCTGACCGCGCGAGATGTCTCCCTCGGCCAGGGTCTTGCGCTCGCGGACGTACTCGAGGGCCTGGGTGCCGTCGAGGTCGACCGTGCCCGCGGGGTACTTGGGGCTGGCCTGCTGGTTGGTGACGCGGACGCCGCCGAGGGCGTCGGTGAGGTTCTTGAAACCCTCGAAGTCGGTCTTGGCGACGTGGTCGATCTTGACGCCGACGAGGTCCTGGATGGTCCGCACGAGCAGGGGTGACTGTCCGTAGGCGTACGCGGCGTTGATCTTGTCCTCGCCGTGGCCGGGGACCGGGACGTAAAGGTCTCGCGGGAAGTGGATGATCCACACGTCCTCGTAGTCCTGGGCGACGTGGACGAGCTGGATGACGTCGGAGCGGCTGGCCGTCTCACCGGGGCGCGCGTCGGAGCCGATCAGCAGGTAGTTGGTGCCCTGGTCGTCGACGAGCTTTTTGCCCTTGGTGGTCGTCGTGAGGTCCGCGGAGGCACCCAGGAGGTTGTCATGGGTGAGGTTGCGGTCGACCTTGCTGCTGAGGAACCAGCCGTAGCCGCCGATCCCGACGACGAGGAGGAGGAGGAAGGCCACCAGGGACACGGCGATGCGCCGGCCCAGACCCATGCCTCGGCGGTCCTTGCGGCGGCGGGGGGACTCGTCGACGCGGTCGTCGGTGTCCTCGAAGTCATCGAGCATGTGGACATCGTAGGCGGCCCTGCTGGGTCCACTCGTGGACGACGTAGATTGGGGGGCATGACCGTCTCACCCCTGCTGCAGGCCCCCGGTGCCGTCCCCGGCGACGGGCCGGACGCTGGCGTCGCCGCCCACTACGGGGACCCGATGCGCGAGCAGCGACTGCTCGCGGAGGGGTTGGGCGTCGTGGACCTCTCGCACCGTGGCGTCGTCACCGTCACCGGGCCCGATCGACTGTCGTGGTTGCACTCACTCACGAGTCAGCAGCTGACCGGCCTGGCGCCGCGGACCTCCGTCGAGTCGCTGGTCCTGACACCCAAGGGGCACGTCGAGCACGCGCTGCACCTCGTCGACGACGGCACGACGACGTGGATCACGGTCGAGCCCGGCACTGCCCCTGCGCTCACGTCCTGGCTGGACGCGATGCGCTTCATGCTCCGGGTCGAGGTCGAGGACGTCTCCGATCGCTACGCCGTCCTGGGGGAGACCGTCGACCGCGAAGGGGGAGAAGGTGAGCCCCCGACCTGGGTGGACCCGTGGCCCCGCGTCATCGGTGACACCGCCCTCTACGGCCCGGCCCCGGAGGATCACCCGGGGAGCGAGCGTCGCTGGCGCGAGGTCATCGTCCCGGCCGGCGAGGTGACGACCGCCGTCGGCGACCGCGAGCTGGTCGGCACCTGGGCCGCGGAAGCGCTGCGGGTCGCCGCCTGGCGTCCTCGCCTGGGCATGGAGACCGACCACCGCACGATCGCGCACGAGGTCGACTGGCTGCGCACGGCCGTCCACCTGCACAAGGGCTGCTACCGCGGTCAGGAGACCGTCGCGCGGGTGCACAACCTGGGACGTCCGCCGCGGCGCCTGGCCTTCCTCCACCTCGACGGGTCGGGTCACACCCTCCCGGAGGTGGGTGCCGAGGTCTTCCTGGGTGACAAGGTCGTCGGACGCGTTACGTCCGTCGCCCGTCACCATGATGACGGGCCGATCGCGCTCGCCGTCCTCAAGCGCAACACCGATGATGCGAGCGACCTGCTCGTCGCGCCCGACGTGGCTGCCGCGCAGACCCCGATCGTCCCGCGCTGACCCGGCCACCCCCCTTCCCCTCCGCCCGCACGCCCGCACGCCCGCACACCTGAATCCGCATTTCCTTAAGGTGGTGCGCATGCCGGCCGCATCTCCTTAAGGTCGTGCGCATGCCAGCCGCATCTCCTTGAGGTCGTGCGGTGCGTTGAGACCCTGGCCACATCTGCTGCCTCTGGCTTGCAAAGTGCTAACTATCGCAAGCACACTGAGGTCATGTCGAAGAACCCGCTGGACGCCCTCCCGGGCAAGCTGGGCAACAACCTCGGTGACTACCTGCGCGAGCAGCGCCTCACCAAGAAGTTGTCCGTGCGTCAGCTGTCGGCCATCGCCGGGATCTCCAACCCCTACCTGAGCCAGATCGAGCGGGGGGTCAAGCGCCCGAGCGCGGAGATCCTCCAGCAGATCGCCAAGGGGCTGTCGATCTCCGCCGAGACGCTGTACGTCCAGGCGGGCCTCCTCGACCCCCAGGAGAGCGTCCCGGAGACGAGCGCCACGACCCGTGCCGCCATCGCCTCCGACCCGGCGCTCACCTCGCGCCAGCGCCAGACGATGCTCGAGATCTACGAGTCCTTCGTCGGCACGGCCGCCCCGGCGGCACCCAAGCGCGTCGCCACCAAGAGCGCCGCCACCAAGACCACCGCGAAGAAGAAGTCCGCGGGCAGCACGAAGAGTTCGGCAGCGTCGTCGAGCTCGAAGTCCACGTCGGCACGTGCCGGACGTGGAGCCACGACCTCGTCGTCGACGAGCACCACCCCAAGGAGAACCACATGAGCGTCACCACCACCGTCAAGAAGGTCGTCGCCGACCAGACCTACGCCACCATCGGCGCCACCGACCTCACCGTGGAGACCTTCCGCGGCTACACCACCCAGATCGCCGCCCTGCGCGCCGAGCTGGAGCCCAAGAAGGTCCAGGCTCGCGTCAAGGCTGCCCCGGCCGACGCCCAGGCGTACTACACCGACCTCACCAAGCGCGGCGAGTCCCTGGTGACCCGCATCAAGAACCAGAAGGCCACCAAGGACCTCGTCGGTCAGGCCGAGGCGACCGTCGCCCTGGGCAAGGGTGTCGTCACCACCGTCAAGAAGGCCGTTGCCGATGTCGAGGCGTCCGCCAAGCGCACCCTGACCATCGGTCGCAAGGAGGCCGTCAAGGCCGCCGAGGCCGTCGTCGACTCCGTGGACGTCGACGTCAAGGTCGACACCGCCAAGGCGAAGAAGGCCGTCTCCACCTCCGCCAAGCGCACCACCACGGCCGCCAAGAGCACCCGCACCACCGCCAAGAAGGCCGCGACCCGCACCCGCACCGCGACCAAGTCGACGGCCACGGCCGCCAAGACCACCGCCGCCAAGACGGCCAAGGCTGCCGACACGGCCGCCGAGAAGGTCGGCGACTGAAGAGATCGCTCGGCTGCGCCTGATGCGCAGCAGCTGATGCTCTGGTGACCCCGGTAGCCTCGGGCGGATGACCGCCCAGGCTCCCGACACCACCAGTCTCGACGACGCCCCCGTGCTGGTCCACGTGACCCGCGGGGGCTTTGTCGAGTCCGCCCACCGAGCGACCCTCGTCGCCACCGACCCGGCGGGAGGGACCCCCCTTCGTCACGGCCGGGTGGACGACCCCGTCCTGCCGCGCTCCTCGCTGAAGCCGATCCAGGCACTCGCGATGGTGCGCCACGGACTCGACCTCCCGCCACACCTGCTCGCCCTCGTCTGCTCGAGCCACTCCGCGGAGGAGGTCCACCGCGAGGCCGTCGCCGAGATCCTCGCGAGCGTCGGCCTCGACCTCGATGCGCTGCAGAACACCCCCGCGCTGCCGATCGGCGAGCTCGAGCACGCTCGCTGGCTCGCGGCCGGCACCGAGCCGGCTCCCGTCGCCCAGGACTGCTCCGGCAAGCACGCCGGAATGCTCGCCACCTGCAGGGCCAACGACTGGCCGATAGAGAGCTACCTCGACGTCGATCACCCCCTCCAGCAGGCGATCCGCGAGACGACCTCCCAGGTCGTCGGCGAGGTCACCCACACGACCGTCGACGGTTGCGGCGCACCGCTCTTCGCCGTCCCCCTGTCCGGGCTGGCGGCCTCCTTCGGGCTGCTCGCGGCCGCGGAGCCGACCACGGACGAAGGGAGGATCGCCGACGCCATGCGCACGGCACCCCACATGGTCGGCGGGACCGGACGGGATGTCACACACTTCATGCAGGCCGTGCCGGGCCTGATCGCCAAGGACGGCGCGGAGTCCGTCTACGCCGCCGGG
>JAKDKQ010000112.1 GCA_030453295.1 Janibacter sp. | reverse complement strand
GTGTCGACGATCATGAAGCTGCTGCCCTGGGTGCAGGTGCTCTCCAACCCGCCCGCCTGGATGAGCGCCTCGCCACCCTGCGTCGCGGAGACCAACCGGATGCGATCGGCCGACTTCAGTCCGTGGTCCTTGTCATAGGGCCGCGGGAAGTCATGGACCTGGTCACCCTGGATCGTGATGGAGCAGGTGTTGTCCGTGTCGCACTTCGAGCTCCACATGTCGCACGCGCTCAGAGGCACGGCGACCGCAGCGATGGCGGTGATGGACAGGAGGGCTCGGACGGGACGACGCATGGGATCAGGAAATCAGATCGATGGTCGCGGGGCGAGCGGAGCCCGTCGTGCAGGACCCCGCGCACGACAGAGGCCTTGGTGCTCTGATCACTCAGTGCACCAAGGCCTCTGCCTTCGGCGGTGGCGGTGGGATTTGAACCCACGGTCGGGGTTAACCGACAAACGCTTTCGAGGCGTTCTCCTTAGGCCGCTCGGACACGCCACCGCGGAGCACAATACAAGGTCGAGGGCGTTGGCCCCGAATCGGGCGAAGGGGGACCCTCGCGATGTCATCCATCGGCACCTGGTCGATGGTCCGCGAAGAAGTCCACGAGCAGTTGCGCGGCCTCCCCTTCGCGCACCCCGCCGATGACCTCGGCACGGTGGATCGAGCGACGATCACGCACCACATCCCACACCGAGCCGCAGGCACCCATCTTGGGGTCCCAGGCACCCAGGACCACGCGAGGCACCCGGCTGGCGACGACGGCGCCGGCGCACATCGGGCAGGGCTCGAGGGTCACGACGAGGGTGCACCCCGTCAGGCGCCACTCCCCCTTCGCCACCGCTGCGGCCCTCATGGCGACGACCTCGGCGTGCCCGGTCGGATCGCCGTCTCGCTCACGGGTGTTGCGGCCCTCGCCGATGAGCGCGCCGCCCGCGTCCACGACGACCGCGCCGACCGGGATGTCACCGTCCGCGGCCGCCTCGGCGGCGAGCTCGAGCGCGCGTGCCATCCACGACTCCTCGAGCGGACGCTGCGGACGGGCGCGGTCAGGACTCACGGGACCAGTGTCGCGCACGGTAGTTTCGGGGGCATGCGCGTCATCGTCGCGGACCACCCGCTCATCGCCCACAAGCTCACCTACCTGCGGCACAAGGGCACCGACAGCCCGACCTTCCGCCGGCTCGCGGACGAGCTGGTCACCCTCCTCGCCTACGAGGCCACCCGGGAGGTACGCACCGAGCCCTTCGACATCGAGACGCCCGTCGGCCCGACCACCGGCATCAAGCTCTCCACCCCCAAGCCGCTCGTCGTACCGATCCTGCGCGCGGGCCTCGGCATGCTCGAGGGCATGGTCCGACTGCTGCCGACGGCGGAGGTGGGCTTCCTCGGGATGCTGCGCAACGAGGAGACCCTCGAGGCGATCACCTACGCCAACCGGCTGCCCGACGACCTGTCCGGACGCCAGTGCTACGTCATCGACCCGATGCTCGCGACCGGCGGCACACTCGCCATGTCGATCCGCTACCTCGTGGAGCGCGGCGCCGACGACATCACGGCCGTCACCCTGCTCGCCGCTCCGGAGGGCATCGAGGCCCTGGAGCGCGAGCTCGGCACCCTCGACGTCCCCATCACGCTGGTCACCGCAGCCGTCGACGAACGGCTCGACGCCAACGGCTACATCGTCCCTGGGCTCGGGGATGCCGGCGACCGTCTCTACGGCGTGGTCTGACGCGTCCCACGCGCCACATCTGCCACACTGGATCCGATTCACGCCCACAGGTGGGTGACCACTGCCCGCCAGATGACGGAGACGAACGAGCCATGAACACGCCACCGATCAAGAAGATCGTCCTCTGGCTGCTCACGATCTTCCTCCTCTACGCGATCCTCACCTCGCCCGACGAGGCCGCCAACATCGTCGGCTCCGCGTGGGACGTCATCGCCAACGGCGTGGGCAACATCGGCAGGTTCTTCGACTCGCTCATCTCGAGGTAACGATGGCCGAGGAGGTCGCCCACCCCGGGCTGCGCAAGTACCTCCTCCCCGGTGAGACCCCGGTGGCGGAGATCCGACACCATCGCATCGTCCTGATCAAACCGGCACTCGTGCTGGTCGCCGCGACGACCCTGTGCCTGTGGCTGGACATCACGGTCAGCGACGCCAACAGCGGGATCCTCGGTTATCTCTGGCTCGTCTGGGCCGGCGTGCTCGGCTGGGCCGCGTGGCAGTGGATCGAGTGGCGCCACACACGGGTCGTCGCGACCGACAAGCGGATCGTGCTCTTCGAGGGGTGGATCAACCACAAGGTCTCGATGATGCCGCTCAAGAAGGTCACCGACATGGGCTACGAGCGCTCCCTGCTCGGGCGGATCCTCGGCTACGGCACCTTCGTCCTCGAGAGCGCCGGGCAGGACCAGGCCCTGTCCAGGATCGAGTTCGTCCCTGACCCGGACGACAACTATCGCGCCATCTGCTCGGTGGTCTTCGGCATGAGCCTCGACGAGGACGACGAAGGGAGCCGGTCCGGCGAGCCGGACGACGACGAGCCCGCATGGGAGACCTCGCACGACTACGCGACCCGCCTGGGCGTTGTCGACGGCGTCTTCAACGGCGGCGGCCCCGGCGACGACCCGGAGACCTACGGGCCCGCGCCACGGCGTGACAGCCTGATCTACCGCAGCCGGGACCGGGCCCAGCGGAAGCGTGATGCCGACACCGGCGAGCTGCCGCCGTACGACCCCGACGACTACTGAGCCTCCGACCGCGTGGTGTCACGCATGCGCCGCAATGCGGTCACGGCTTCCCAGCCGCAGATGATGGCGATGCCGACGGCGACGGCCGGGAGCGACAGGGTCCAGTCCGCAGCCACACCGAAGGTCTCGCCGAACTCGCGAGGCAGGTCGGTGAGCAGCTGCTCGCTCAGGACGAGCCAGACGAGCACGACTCCGGACGCGACGGCGCTCACCAGGCTGACCGCGGCAAGGGGGATGTTCCACCCTCCGCGAGCCCACGCGGCCACGGTGACGACGACATCGACCGCGAGGAGCGCGACGACGAGCACCTGCCACCCGAAGGCAAGGTCGGGGTCGAGCACCTGGAAGGCACCCTCCCCCACGCCACTCCACTGCCAGACGCACAGCGCGATGGCGACCAGGGTCCAGACGACCTCGAAGACCATCTCGACCAGGCTGGTGCGCCTGGCCCGATCGGCCGGGTCCGCGAGCTCGTCGGGGTTCCAGGTGGTGACGAGCTGATCGCGGCCCAGCGGGCCCGCGTTGCGCTCCACCAGCGCAAAGATGAGGGCCGTCCAGAAGACGAGGTGCACGGCCGTCTGGAAGGCGAGCGTCGCAGCGCCGCCGATGATGGCGCCGAAGTCGGCGTCACTGCCGAAGGAGCGCGCGATCACATTGCCGAGCACGGCGATCGGCACGATCACGACGAGCAACAGCTTGACCAGCCGCACCCACGCCGGGAAGTAGGCCGGGCCGATGAGGTGGTTGGGTCGTCCGCCGTACTCCCGGGAGAGGACATCAGGGTCACCCAGCCCGAGGATCGTCTCTCGCTCGGCCGACTCGGGGTCCTCGCCGCCGGCCACCCGGTCCTCGACCGTCTCCTCGATCGTGCCTCGCAGCTCTCGGGCGACGTCCGGCCCGCTCTCGGGCGGGAGCTGGCGCGTCACCGTCCAGACGTATCGGTCCGTGAGGCTGGTCCTGGTGCTGGTCGTCATCACTTGTCCCCGTTCAGTGCCTCGACCGCTGCGTTCAGCGATCGCCATTGCGTCATCAGGTGGGCGCGCAGATCGGCGCCGGCCGGGCTGGTGCGGTAGAACTTCCGCGGCCGGGCCTCGTCGGTGTTCCACTCGCTCGTCAGCAGGCCCTGCTTCTCCAGGCGCCGCAACAGCGGGTAGAGCGTGTTGCCGTCGACGGCAAAGCCCGCCGCGTCCAGCGTCTCGAGGAGTGCGTAGCCGTAGTGCGGCTGCTCGAGCGTGGCCAGGCAGGCGAGCACCACGGTGCCGCGCCTCAGCTCCTGGAGGTGGCCCGCGAGCAGTTCTTCATCCATGCGTCACACCATAGTGTGCCTCACACACCATTGTCCATGGCACTTCTCGACCACACGACGAAGGGCGGCGCCCACCCGATTGGGTGAGCGCCGCCCTTCGCCTGGCGGATCAGCGTCAGATCGCCCGGAGGATGTCCTCCACACGGTCCTTGGCGTCGCCGAAGAGCATCTGCGTGTTGTCCCGGAAGAACAGCGGGTTCTGCACGCCGGCGTACCCGGTGGCCATGGAGCGCTTGAAGACGACGACGTCCTTGGCGTTCCACACCTCGAGCACCGGCATGCCGGCGATCGGGCTGGTCGGGTCCTCGGCAGCGGCCGGGTTGACCGTGTCGTTGGCGCCGATGACGAGCACGACATCGGTCTCCGGCAGGTCGTCGTTGATCTCGTCCATCTCGAGGACGATGTCGTACGGGACCTTGGCCTCGGCCAGGAGCACGTTCATGTGACCGGGCAGGCGACCGGCGACCGGGTGGATGCCGAACCGGACGTCCACTCCCTTCGCCCGCAGCTTGGCGGTCAGGTCGGCGACGGGGTACTGCGCCTGCGCGACGGCCATGCCGTAGCCCGGGGTGATGACGACCGAGGAGGCATCCGCGAGGAGCTCCGCGACCGACTCGGCGTTGGTCTCCCGGTGCTCGCCGTAGTCCTCGTCTCCACTGGAGGCCGGTGCAGCCGCACCAAAGCCACCCGCGATGACGGAGATGAAGGAGCGGTTCATCGCCTTGCACATGATGTAGCTCAGGAAGGCACCGGAGGAGCCGACGAGCGCACCCACGACGATGAGCAGGTCGTTGGAGAGCATGAAGCCCGCAGCGGCCGCGGCCCAGCCCGAGTAGCTGTTGAGCATCGAGATGACGACCGGCATGTCACCGCCGCCGATGGAGGCCACGAGGTGCCAGCCGAAGGCCAGCGCGATGACCGTCATGATCCCCAGCGGGAGGAGGGACGGCGAGATGACGAACCAGACGCACAGGGCGACGGAGACGAGCACGGCCAGCAGGTTGAGCCAGTGGCGCATCGGCAGCACCAGCGGGGCGGACTTCATCTTCTCGCTCAGCTTGAGGTAGGCCACGATCGAGCCGGTGAAGGTGACGGCACCGATGAAGACGCCGACGAAGACCTCGCCGTTGTGGATGCCGACCATGTCGCTGGCCTCGAGCGCCCGGTGCGCGGCGACGGCTTCGGCCGAGTCCCCGTGCGCGCCGAGGAAGGAGTTGAACCCGACGAGCACGGCGGCCAGGCCGACGAAGGAGTGCATCATCGCGATGAGCTGGGGCATGCCGGTCATCTCGACGCGACGGGCGATGCGCACGCCGAGTGCACCACCGAGGGCCATGGTGATCACGAGGACACCCAGCCCCCACTTGCCGGCGCCGGTGGCCTCGCCGCCGGAGTAGACGCCGTCGATCACGAGCGCGATCGTCGCGACGAGGGCGATGGCCATACCGGCCATGCCGAACCAGTTGCCGTGCTTGGCGGTCTCGTGCTTGCTCAGACCGGCCAGGGACAGGATGAAGAGGAGCGCCGCGACGATGTAGGCGGCGGTGACGACAGTGGAGAGCACGACTCAGCCCTTCCGGAACATGTTGAGCATCCGGTTCGTGACCGTGAAGCCACCGAAGACGTTGATGCTGGCGAAGAAGATGGCAGCTGCGGCGATGACCTGGATCGCGAGGTTGGACGAGGTCACCTGCAGCAGGGCGCCGACGACGATGATCCCGGAGATCGCATTGGTCACCGACATCAGCGGCGTGTGCAGCGCGTGGGCCACATTGCCGATGACGTAGAACCCGATGACCACGGCCAGCGCGAAGACGATGAAGTGCGACAGGAAGGCCGCGGGCATGAAGGCGGCGGCGATCAGGAAGAGCAGCGCCGTGCCACCGATGAGCCAGAACTTGCGGTTGGGGTCGACCGGCTTGGCCGGCTCTGCCTCCACCGGGGCAGCGGCCGGGGCCGCGGGGGCGGCCGAGACCTGCACGGGCGGCGGCGGCCAGAGCGTCTCGCTGTCCTGCGTGACGGTCATGCCGCGCACGACCGTGTCCTCCATGTCGAGGACGGCCTGACCGTCCTTGTCCGGAGTGACGAGCTTGAGCAGGTTGACGATGTTGGTGCCGAAGAGCTGGCTGGCCTGCGTGGGCAGGCGACCGGCGAGGTCGGTGTAGCCGATGATCCGGACACCGTTGTCGGTGACGATCCGCTCGTCGGCGACGGACCCGGCGACATTGCCACCGGAGCCTGCCGCCATGTCGACGATGACCGACCCGGGCTTCATCGAGGCGACCATCTCCTCGGTGATCAGGCGCGGCGCCTGACGTCCCGGGATGAGGGCCGTGGTGATGATGATGTCGACGTCCTTGGCCTGCTCCGCGTAGAGCTCGGCGGCCTTGCGGTTGAAGTCCTCGCCGGTCTCCTTGGCGTAACCATCGGTCGACACCTCCTGCTCGATGTCGATCTCGAGGAAGTCGGCGCCCATCGACTCGACCTGCTCAGCGACCTCGGGCCGCACGTCGAAGGCGCGCACGATGGCACCGAGGGACCCGGCGGCACCGATGGCCGCTAGGCCGGCGACTCCGGCACCGCAGACGAGGACCTTGGCCGGCGGGACCTTGCCAGCGGCCGTGACCTGTCCGGTGAAGAGGCCACCGAACTCGTGGGCCGACTCGACCACCGCGCGGTAACCCGCGATGTTGGCCATCGAGGACAGCACGTCGAGGGACTGGGCGCG
>JAKDKQ010000111.1 GCA_030453295.1 Janibacter sp. | reverse complement strand
GGTCGGTCTGGGTCATCGGCTCGGTCATCGGTGGCGGTGGTGGCAGGTCGACCGGCGGGGGCGGGGTGCCTCCACCAGAGACCCCCTCGAGCGTCTCGCTGATGCTCTCGTCGGTCACCGACTGACGGATCGCGTCGAGACGCTGCTCGCCCTCGGCGTCGGTCTCCGGCTCGGTGACGGGCAGGATCTCGACATCGGTCTCGTCGGGGACGCGGAGCAGGTCGACGATGTCGGCCTGGCGGCCGCTGACCCGGGCGGCGATGTCGCCCTGGCGCGAGCGGATGGCCTCCATGTCCTCAGCGGAGAAGAGCTTGGTGTCCTGTCCGCCGACGAGCTGTCGGGCGATCTGGAGGTAGTCCACGCCCTCGGACTCCTCGCCGATCCGCACGATCTGCGGGAGCGAACCGGAGACGCCCTCCATCTTGTCCAGCATGTCCTGCTGGTAGCGGTAGTCGAGGATCTCGGGGGCCAGGGCCGCGCTCAGCGCGCGGATGTCGAGTGCCTGCGCCTCGAGGAGTGCCGCGTTGGCGTGGGCGTCCGACTCGGACTCGACGAAGCGCTGGCGCGCCACCGCCTCGGCCCGGTTGGTCTCCCGCTCCAGCGCCGTGTCCATCTGCGCCTGGTAGCGGGCGATGTCGGCCTGGATGCCGGACAGGTTTTCGTTGAGCGAGGCGAGGTCCTTGTTGAGGTCACCCTCGTTCTGCTCCTTCTTCAGCCCCAGCTCGTAGTCGTAGGTGTAGGCCTCCTTGGCCACCCGGATCATCTCCGGCGCCGCGAGGTCCATCCGGTACTCCTGGGCCGACGGCTCGGCGTGCGTGATGTTGGCCGTCGTCAGCTCCACCGCGGGGGCGAACTGTGCGTTGAGCTGGTCGAGCAGGCGCGCGGTGCTCTCACCGACGAGGTCGTAGATGCCGGACGCCTCCTGCTCGTAGATGAGCGAGCGCGTCGTCTCGGAGATCGCGTTGTTGAGCTTGTCCTGGAAGCCCTGCACGGCGCCGAGCACGAAGACGAACTCGCGGGCGCTGACGATGCGGAACTGCAGGAAGAGGTCGACGGAGGCCTGGACGCCGGACTTGGTCGGTGCCGAGCGGATCGGCGCGTTGAAGGGGTACTCGCGGGTGGTGTTGACGATGTAGGACACGCGCTTCCACGGGTTCCACAGCGTCACGCGACCGGGGCCCACCTCGGCCTCGACCTTGCCGAAGCGGCTGATCAGCGCGGTGCAGCCCTCGGGCACCATGACCATGCCCTGACGCCACCACATGAAGGCCGCGACGGCGAGGACGAGGACCCAGTAGTGCGGGCCGAAGACGGCCAGGCTGATGCCGAAGGGCAGCAGGAAGAGCGACCCGACGAAGCCGAGAATGACCAGCAGGATCACCGGCAGCATCGCCTTGAGGCGACGGCCCTTGGGCATGACCATCGGGGTGATGACGTGCACCGGCCCGCCCTGACCCATCTCGTACCGGCTGCGGCTGAGTGCCTCCGCCGCGTCGTCGAGAGAGACATGGTCCGCGTTGATCCGGGTGGCGGCGCTCCCCCCTTCGCCCCGGGCCGCGGGGAAGTCCCGCGCATTGAGGTCGAAGCCGGCGCCCTGCGCCTGCTCCATTGCTTGATTGACCGCTTGCCCCATGCCGGTCGCTCCTGCGACCTGCCGGGCAGCGTTCATGAACTGCTGCGCCCCTGTACTCAACCCAAACCCCTTCGTGCTGATGGTGTCCGGTGATCCTCCCACGGTGGGTGACCTCGGGTGTAGGGGGAGCGCTCCCCGTTCGACGCCGGCTGAGGAGGTCGCTCAGCGACCGTCACCACGCTGGCTGAGGAGGTCGCTCAGCGACCGTCTCGAAGCCCCCTCCGCACGAGTGCCAGCGGCAGTGTCAACATCGCGAAGGCCGCCGTCACGGCCAGCGCCGTGGGGAAGCCGTGCCCGGCGGCGATCGCGCCCACCACGACGGATCCGAGTCCGGAGCCGAGGTCGAAGCCGACATTCCAGATCGAGCTGGCCAGCCCGATGTGCCGACGCGACACGGACGCGAAGGAGATGACGAGCGTGAGGTTTTGCAGGCCTCCGTAGGCGCTGCCGAGGAGGATCGCGCCGATGAGCAGCACGGGCACGGACTGCTCGTGGATGGCCCAGGCGATGCCGCCGACACCGATCACGGTCAGCAGGACGAAGGGGGCGAGGAACCGCTCCGCGCCCAGCCGGTCCGCGACGCCACCGATCCACCAGCGGAAGATCGCGGCGGTCAGCTCCATCAGCGCCAGCGCCGGGATGACGATGGCGGGGTTGCGCACCATCTGCGGGCCGAAGGTGAGGACCGCGCCCCCGGCGACCGTCACGCCCAGCAGCAGCACCATCGGGCGCAGCAGGGTGAGGGCGGCACGCTGGGTGCTGGCACCCGGCGCGGCACCCGGCGTCTCTGTGTGTGCCGGGAAGGCGCCGACGACCCGGCCGAGCGCCAGCGCCGCGGGGACCCCGAGCAGGGGCAGTGCGCCGACGGCGAAGACGACGCTGAAGTTCACGGTCTCGGCGACCCACGAGCCGAGGGGGAGCAGCACGACCTGGGGGCCGGCGATCGCCAGGCCGTAGGCACCGACCGCCTTGCCGCGTGTCTCGGGAGTCGACAGCTCGGCCACGGCGGCGCTGCCCGTGACCGTGAGGATGCCGAAGCCGACGCCGCGCACGACGGACAACGAGAGGACCGTGGCGAGGGAGTCGCTCGCGATGAAGCCGAGAGAGGGAGCACCCAGGAGGATCAAGCCGACGGCGAGTGTGGGGCCCCAGCCGAAGCGGCGCAGCATCGCCGGCACCGTGAACTGCGTGAGGACGGTGACCGCCAGCAGCACGCCGTTGACGAGGCCGGCGCCCCCTTCGTCAGCGCCGCCGTGCACCGCCCAGAGGGGAGCGACAGGCATGAGGACAGCGAATCCGCTGAACCCGAGGAAGGTCGCCCACAAGAGCGCGGGCATCCCCCGCGCGGTCCACACAGTGCTCACTGGGGGCAGTCTCCCACGTCGCTTCACACCCCGCCGCGGGCCGGCCCTCACGGCCTATCTCGACGCCATGTGACGCTCAGTCACCAGGGTGCATGCTCCCCGTGTCGAGGAATCGCTGGTGCCAGCTGAGCGCCTCACCGAGCAGGTGCGGCGTGTGCACCGCGTCGGGCCGCGCGGCCTGCGCTCGCTCGACGTAGTCCAGGAGCGCCGGTCGGAAGGACGGGTCGGCGCAGTTGTTGATGATCCGTACCGCGCGGGCACGCGGCGAGAGCCCGCGCAGGTCGGCCAGCCCGTGCTCGCTGACGATGACCTGTACGTCGTGCTCGGTGTGGTCGACGTGGCTGGCCATCGGGACGAAGGCCGAGACCTTGCCCCCCTTCGCCGTGGAGGGGGTGAGGAAGAAGTTGAGGAAGGCATTGCGGGTGAAGTCGCCGCTGCCGCCGATGCCGTTCATGATCGCGCTGCCGGCGACGTGGGTGGAGTTGACGTTGCCGTAGATGTCGGCCTCGATCATGCCGTTCATCGCGATGACGCCGAGGCGCCGCACGAGCTCGGGGTGGTTGGAGATCTCCTCGCTGCGCAGCAGGATGCGGCCCTTGTAGCTGCTGATCGTGTCGAGGAATCGCTCGACCCCGACGTCCGAGAGACCGAAGGAGGTCGCGGACGCCGCGCGGACCGTCCCGCTGTCGAGCAGGTCGAGCAGCCCGTCCTGGATGACCTCGGTGAAGGCGATGAGGTCGGTGAACTCGCTGTCGTCCAACCCGGCGAGCACGGCATTGGCGACATTGCCGACTCCCGACTGCAGGGGCAGGAGCGAAGGGGGCATCCGTCCGGCCTTGACCTCGGCGCGCAGGAAGTCCACGACATGGTCGGCGATGGCCCTCGAGGTGTCGTCCGGCGGGCTGAAGGGGGAGTTGCGGTCCGGCCGGTCGGTCTCGACGACGGCCACGACCTTGGCCGGGTCGACCCGTAGGTAGGGGTCACCGATGCGCTGCATCGGGTCGGTCAGCTGGATCGGGCGACGGTCCGGCGGCAGGGCGGCGCCGTAGTAGACGTCGTGGAAACCCTCGAACTCGCGCGGCTGCCAGTGGTTGACCTCGAGGATCACGCGGTCGGCCTGCTCCAGCCAGGTCTTGTTGTTGCCCACGGAGCTGCTCGGCACGAGCAGGCCATTGGGCAGGATCGCGGTGACCTCGACGACCGCGACATCGAGGTTGCCGTAGAAGCCGAACCACATGTGCGGCGCGGAGTGGCTGAGGTGGGCGTCGACATAGTCGACCTCGCCGGTGTTGATCAGCTTGCGCATCGTCGGATCGGAGTTGTACGGCAGCCGGCTGGACACGCCCCGTGCTTCCGCGAGCACGCCGTCCGCGTCGGGAGCCGTCGACGCCCCGGTCCACAGTCCGACGCGGAAGTCCTCGCCGCGATCGTGGGCAGCGACCATCCGGTCGTGCAGCGCGGTGGGGACGGCCTTGGGATAGCCGGCACCGGTGAAGCCGCTCATCCCGATGTTGTCGCCGGGGTGGATGTGCTCCGCCGCAGCCTCCGCGGTGGTGATGCGGGTGCTCAGGACCGGGCAGGTGATGCGGCTCATCCGGTCACCCTGTCAGACCACCTCTCGCGACTCACGACCCCTTCGGCCAGGTGTCGTCGACCGGCGCGCCACCCTCGACGACCGGCTCGTCGGCGGGTGCCTTGTCGGCCCAGGAGTCCTGTGGCCGGTAGCCGAGCTCGAGCATCGTGTTGGTCATGCCCCAGCGACGGTTGGGGTTGTCGGAGATCGCGTAGTAGATCCCGAAGTCGGTCTCGGTCTCGATCGCGCGCCGCACGACCTGCGCGGTGTCGCGCTCGCTGAGCCACATGGCGTGCAGGACATCGACATCGGAGACGGTGGGGTCGCCGGAGACCCAGCCGATGCGCAGCGAGATGAAGGACAGGCCGAACTCGTCGTGGTAGTACTGGCCGATCGTCTCGCCGAAGACCTTGGAGACTCCGTAGAGGGAGTCGGCGCGGGGGAGGGCGTCTGGGTAGACGGGCCACTGCTCGAGCCGGTCGTACATGCCCATCGCGTGGTTGGAGGAGGCGTAGACGACCCTGCGGACCCCGGCGTCGCGGGCGGCCTCGAGGACATTGCGGGTGCCGATGATGTTGGCGTTGAGCACGGCGTCCCACGAGGCCTCGGGGGACGCGGCACCGGCCAGGTGGACGACGGTGTCGATGCCGTCCATGATCCCCCGCACGGCGTCGTAGTCGACGAGATCGGCACCGAGGATCACCGGGTCCGCCTCCGGCTGCGCGTTCCGGTCGTGGCCGGTGATGTCGTACTCGTCCTTGAGGCGCTGAGTGAGGATCGTGCCGACCCCGCCGGCCGCTCCGGTGATGAGGATGCGTCGCTTGTCCATGCCTCCCACTGTGCACCTCACCTGCGTCGCTGTCAGGTCCGCGAGGTCCGCTCGGCTGATGGTTGTGTGTTGAACAGGTAGTTCAGGGAGCCGGCGTCGCTCCTGGAGCGCTGCCGGCAGCCACGGCTACCGGTTCAACACACAGCCATTGAGTAGCGAAGGGCGGGACCCCCGTGATCGGGAGTCCCGCCCTTCGTGCGTGCTCGGTTCGGCTCAGATGTCGAAGTACATCTCGAACTCGTGCGGGTGCGGGCGCACCTGCAGGGGGAGCACCTCGTTCTCGTACTTCCAGGTGATCCAGGTGTCGATCAGGTCCTGGGTGAAGACATCGCCCTCGAGCAGGAACTCGTGGTCGGCCTCGAGGGCCTTGAGGACCTCGGGCAGCGAGGTCGGGACCTGCTCGATGGCGTCGTGCTCCTCCGGGGGGAGCTCGTAGAGGTCCTTGTCGATCGGCTCCGGGGGCTCGATGCGGTTCTTGATGCCGTCGAGGCCGGCCATCAGCTGCGCGGCGAAGCACAGGTACGGGTTGCTCGACGGGTCCGGGATGCGGAACTCGACGCGCTTGGCCTTGGGGGAGTTGCCCGCGATCGGGATGCGGATGCAGGCCGAGCGGTTGCGCGCCGAGTACACGAGGTTGATCGGGGCCTCGTAGCCCGGGACCAGCCGGTGGTAGCTGTTGGCCGTCGGGTTGGTGAAGGCGAGCAGCGCCGGGGCGTGCTTGAGCAGTCCACCGATGTACCAGCGGGCGATGTCGGACAGGCCGCCGTAGCCCTGCTCGTCGTAGAAGAGGGGCTCGCCGTCCTTCCACAGGCTCTGGTGGGTGTGCATGCCGGAGCCGTTGTCACCGAAGACGGGCTTGGGCATGAAGGTCGCGGTGCGACCATCAGCCCAGGCGGCGCTCTTGACGACGTACTTGAACTTCATCAGGTCGTCGCCAGAGGCGAGCAGCGTGTTGAAGCGGTAGTTGATCTCCTGCTGACCGGCGGAGCCGACCTCGTGGTGGCTGCGCTCGACGTTGAGACCGACCTCCTTCATCTTCAGGCAGATCTGGTCGCGCAGGTCGGTGAAGTGGTCGACCGGCGGCACGGGGAAGTAGCCACCCTTCATCGCGGTCTTGTACCCCTTGTTGCCGCCCTCCTCCTTGCGACCGGTGTTCCACGCGGCCTCGATGGAGTCGAGGTAGTAGTAGGAACCCTGCGGCTGCGTGTCGAAACGCACGTCGTCGAAGACGTAGAACTCCGCCTCGGCGCCGAAGTAGGCGGTGTCGGCGATGCCGGTCGACTTCAGGTAGGCCTCGGCCTTCGACGCGACATTGCGCGGGTCACGGCTGTACTGCTCGCCGGTGAAGGGGTCGACGATCGAGAAGTTGATGATCAGCGTCTTCTCGACGCGGAAGG
>JAKDKQ010000110.1 GCA_030453295.1 Janibacter sp. | reverse complement strand
CCCGGGTGCGCACGACCTTAAGGAGATGCGAACTTGGGGGGTGCGACCTTAAGGAGATGCGATTTGCACGATCGGGGCAGCAGTGCAAAACTGCACTCCGTGACCGATAGTGCAACCATCCCCAGGGCCGGCCGCAGCCGACGCGCCGCGATCATCGCCGCCGCCCAGCGGCTGTCCATCAGCTGCGGGTACTCCGGGTTCACCGTCGAGGACCTCGCCTCGGCCGTGGGCGTCTCGCGCCGCACCCTCTTCAACCACGTCTCCTCCAAGGAGGAAGCGGTCCTCGGCGTGCTGCCCGTCCTCACCGCCGACCAGGCCGAGACCCTGCGCAGCGGCGGGCCGACGGGTGACCTCTTCGAGGACCTGCTCGTCACGACGCTGCAGTGCCTGCGCTCCGACGAGGGCGACCTCGAGGACTGGCAGCAGCTGCACCACGTCATCGAGCGCAACCCCGAGCTCGTCGTGCGGGTCAAGACCCACGTCGACGAGCTCGCCGAGGAGATCGTCACCCACCTGTCCACCCGCGACGGCGTGGACCCCACACGCGCCCGGATGGCACTCACCCTCGTCGCCGGCATCGTCCAGCGCTCCGTCGAGGAGATCATCACCGACCCCACCAGCGGCCCTCTGCAGCAACGCATCCAGACCAACCTGACCCTCGCCCGGGAGATCCTCACCGCCCGGGCGTGACCACCCTTCGCTCCTGCATCACCGGTCCCGACGACGTGGCCGACCACCACCCACGACGCCTCGAAAGGCTCCTCCCATGGCTCACGCCCTCTACCGGCTCGGCCGGCTCGCGCACCGGCGCTGGCCTGCCTTCCTCATCGGCTGGCTGATCGTCCTCGTCGGCATCGGCGCGGCCGCCGGCACGCTGTCCAAGCCGCTCAGCGACAAGTTCACGATCCCCGGCATCGAGTCGGAGCAGACGCAGAACCTGCAGCAGGAGCTCTTCCCCAACACCCAGGACGCCTTCGACCAGGCCACCGGCACCGTCGTCGTCCAGGCGCCGCAGGGCGAAAAGCTCTCGGACCCGGCCAACACCGCGATCGTCGACACCCTGCTCGCGGACCTGCGAGAGGTGCCGCAGGCGGGTGACCCGGAGCAGTTCGTCAACCCCGTCAAGGCAGCGAAGGGAGTGGAGCAGACCTATCGCGACAATGCCCAGCAGAACGGCCAGCCCACCGCCGTCGCCGAGGCCAATGCGGCGGCCGTCTCCCCCCTCACCGAGGACGGCCGCACCGGCCTGATCCAGTGGACCTTCGACGTCGACACCGTCACCGATGTCGAGCAGGGCAGCCGGGACGCCGTGACCGCGGCCGTCGACGACGCTCGCGACGCCGGCCTGACCGTGGAGGCCACCGGCAGCGGCATGCAGGGCATGCCCGAGATGGGGATGACGAGCGAGCTCATCGGTGTGGCCATCGCGCTGCTCGTCCTCGTGCTGACCTTCGGCTCGCTCGTCGCCGCCGGTCTGCCGATCCTCACCGCGCTCGTCGGCGTGGGCATCGGGATCACGGGCATCACGGCCTCGACCGCCTTCTTCGACCTCGGCACGACCACCCCGATCCTCGCGTCGATGCTCGGTCTGGCCGTCGGGATCGACTACGCCCTCTTCATCCTCTCCCGCTACCGCACCGAGCTGCGGCACACCACCGACCGTGGGCACGCGATCGGGCTGGCCGTCGGCCGCGCCGGATCCGCCGTCGTCTTCGCCGGTCTGACCGTGATCATCGCGCTCGTCGCGCTGGCCGTCGTCAACATCCCCTTCCTCACCGCCATGGGTCTGGCGGCAGCCGCGACCGTCCTCGTCGCCGTGCTCGTCGCCCTCACCCTGCTCCCCGCGATCCTCGGCGCCCTGGGCACCAAGGCCTTCGCCGGGCAGATCCGCAAGGACCAGTCCGTGGACGAGGGGCAGCACGTCGACAACGGCGGCACCCGCTGGGCGCGGGCCATCGGCTCCCACCCGGTCATCGCGGCGCTCGTCGCCGTCCTCGCGCTGGGCGCCCTGGCGATCCCCGCCAAGGACCTCCACCTCGCCCTCCCGAGCGACTCCACCGCTGCCGCGGACACCTCGCAGCGCAAGGCAGCGGACCTCATGGCCGACGGCTTCGGCCCCGGCCAGGCGGCTCGCATGGTCGTCGTCGTCGACGGCCGCGAGCTGCAGGACCCGCGTCAGGCGCCGGCCACCTACGGCGAGGTCAGCGCGTGGCTCGGCGGGCTCGACGGCGTCGCCAACGCCCAGGTCGTCGGGATGAACGAGGACGCCACCGGCGCCCAGCTCATGGTCACCCCGACCACGGGCGCGAGCGACGAGGCCACCGAGGACCTGCTCCACGAGATCCGCGACGGGATCCCTGCCCAGGAGTCCTCGACGGGCACGACGATCGGCGTCACCGGGCTGACCGCGATCCAGACCGACGTGTCCGAAAAGCTGCAGGAGGCGCTCGTGCCCTACCTCGCGGTGGTCGTCGGGCTCGCCTTCATCCTGCTCATGCTCGTCTTCCGCTCGATCCTCGTGCCGCTCACCGCGACGCTCGGCTTCGTGCTGTCGACGATGGCCACGATCGGTGCCACGGTCGCGATCTTCCAGCAGGGCGCCTTCGGTCTCGTCGACGGTGCACCGCTCGTCAGCTTCCTGCCGATCCTCATGATCGGCATCGTCTTCGGCCTCGCGATGGACTACCAGGTCTTCCTCGTGACCCGGATGCGTGAGGCCTACATCCACGGGGACAGCGCCCGCGAAGCCGTCGTCGACGGGTTCCGTCACGGCGCCCGCGTCGTCACCGCCGCGGCGGCCATCATGATCTCGGTCTTCGCCGCCTTCATGCTCCAGCCGGACAACCTCATCAAGTCGATGGGCTTCGCGCTGGCCGCAGCCGTCCTCCTGGACGCCTTCGTCGTGCGGATGCTGCTCATCCCCGCGCTGATGTACCTCCTCGGCGACACGGCGTGGGCGATGCCCCGCTGGCTCGACAAGCTCCTGCCCAATGTCGACGTCGAGGGCGAGGCGCTCACCCGCCACACGTCCGCCGCCGACGCGGAGGAGGAGCTCGTCCCGGTGAGCTGACACCACGGGAGCGAAGGGGGTCCGGCCAGCTGGCCGGGCCCCTTCCGTCATCCCCCGGCCGGGAGCGCTTCCCCGCATGGCCCGGTCAGCGACATAGGATCGCGTCACCGGACCAGACCCGGTCCGGATCGACTCGCGCAAGGGGTGACGAGAGTGGATCGCACGAGAGTCGCCGTCATGGGCGCGGGCAGCATCGGCTGCCATCTCGGCGGGTGGCTGGCCGCGGCCGCCGACGTGACGCTCATCGGCCGTCAACCCCTCGTCGACGCCGTCGCGCGTGAGGGCCTGACGGTCACCGACCTGCGAGGACACACCCGGACGGTCCGCCCGGACGGGCTGACCCTGGCCACGGAGGCCAGCGCCGTCGTGGGGGCCCACTACGTCCTGCTCACGACCAAGACGCTCGGTACCCAGGCAGCCGTGCGTCAGATCGCGCCGTACCTGCAACCCGACTCGGTCGTCATCTCGATGCAGAACGGCCTGCGCAATGCCACGCAGATCGACGAAGCCCTCGCCGGGGCCTTCCCCAGCCGCGCGTCGCGGCCCTTCGTCCTGTCCGGGATGGTGCCCTTCAACGTCGTGCGCGCCGGCGAGACCCATTGGGCGCAGACGACGAGCGGCCACATCCGGGTCAAGGACCACCCCCGCGTGGACCCCTTCGTGCGGGCAGCGCAGGGCAGCGGCCTGAGGGTCGAGGTCGACCCGGACATGCGCGCGGTGCTCTTCGGCAAGCTCCTGCTCAACCTCAACAACGCGATCAATGCACTCACCGGTCTCCCCCTGGCAGTCCAGCTGCGTGACCGCGACTGCCGCACCGTGCTCGCTGCCTGTCAGGACGAGTCGCTGGCCCTGGCCCGCCGGCTCGGGATCAACCCCTCCCGGCTGACCCCGATCCCGGCGGCCGCCATGCCCACACTGCTGCGCTCCCCCACGCCCGTCTTCGCCAACCTCTCGCGCAGCGCGCTCAAGGTCTCGCCGACGGCCCGCTCGTCCATGGCCGACGACCTCGACGCCGGACGCCGCACCGAGATCGACGAGCTGCAAGGCGTGATCGTGCAGGTCGGGGCCGACCACGGCTCCCCCGCGCCCGTCTGCGCCCGCATCGTCGAGCTCATCCGCGAGGCAGAGGCCGCTGGCCCCGACCGGCACCGCTGGACCGGCGCCCAGCTGCGTCGGGCGGTCGGGCTGTGAGCACCCTCGCGGAGCTCTCGCTGCCCCGTGCCGTGCTCGTCGCCGACACGGACGGTGCCGACGCCGGCCTCGCTGCCGCTGCCCTGGTCGCGACGCTCGCGCACGCTGGCACAACCGTCGGCTCCCTCCGGGTCGACGCAGGCGGCGAGCCGGTCGTGCGCCAGGCCGTGACTGCAGTCGGCGCTGACCACGACGTCCTCGTCATCGATGCTGCTGCCGGTCTGCTCGTCCCGCTCGACGCTCGGGGTGGGACGCTCGCGGACGTGGGCACCGCCCTTCGCTACAAGGGGGTCTCCACCGGCGCAGTCCTCGCGACGACCGGTGGATCGGCCGCACCCAATGTCCTCGCGCTCAGCGCCGAGGCGCTCTCCCGGCGAGAGCTGCCCGTCATCGGGGTCATCGTCGTGCGCGCTCGGCACGCCGACGGCGAGGCGACGAGTCCGGCCCGCCTGGCGGCTGCCGCGGGGGCGCCGCTGCTCGCCGTCCTGTCCGGCGACCTCGCCGATACCGATCCGTCGTCACTCGGGTCACAGGCAGCTCTCGGGTTTTCCACGGACTCATGGGAGACGATGACGCCATGACATATCGCATCACCGTGGTGTGCACCGGCAACATCTGCCGCTCCCCCATGGCCGAGTGGATGCTGCGCGAGCGCTTCGAGGCCGCCGGTCTCGGCGAGCAGGTCATCATCGACTCAGCCGGCACCACCGCGTGGGAAGAAGGCAACTCCGCCGACGACCGGACCGTCGCCGCGATGCAGCGCCACGGGCACACCGGGGACTACTCCGGTCACCGGGCGCGGGTCTTCGACAAGCGGTGGTTCGAGGACCGCGACCTCGTCCTGGCGGCCGACCACGGGCACCACACCGTGCTGCGCCGGCTCGCCGGCACCGACGAGGCCAAGGACCGCGTGCGGATGATCCGCTCCTTCGACCCGGCCGGCCTCAAGGGCGATGCCCTCGCGATCGACGACCCCTGGTACGGCGACGACTCGTCCTTCGACCAGACCTATGCCGAGATCATCGCGGCCGCCGACGGCATCGTGGAGCACGTCCGACGCCACCTGGTGGAGTAGGCCACGGCGTCTGCGCCCGGCCAGGGCGAAGGGGGCGTGGCCCGCCCCGGACACGGGAGGGACCTCCCTTCGTCGGATGGGAGGATGTGCCCATGCAGAGCCTCGCTGACGCCACGCCCCAGATCGCCCTCGGCGCGCTCGACGGTCGCTACCGTCCCGCCGTCTCACCGCTCATCGACCACCTGAGTGAGCCCGCGCTCAACCGCAT
This sequence comes from Janibacter sp., assembly GCA_030453295.1. Taxonomy (GTDB): domain Bacteria; phylum Actinomycetota; class Actinomycetes; order Actinomycetales; family Dermatophilaceae; genus Janibacter. The sequence goes on along the minus strand of JAKDKQ010000110.1, from coordinate 1,299 downwards.
GCGAGTGCACGTCGAGGTCGAGTGGCTGATCCACCTGACGACCCAGCAGGTCGTGCCGGGCGTGCGGCAGCTCACCGAGACCGAGCAGGCGCAGCTGCGCCAGGTCGTCCAGGACTTCGGCCCCGAGGACATCGCGGAGCTGGGTGCCACCGAAAAGGTCACGCAGCACGACGTCAAGGCCGTCGAGTACTACCTCAAGGAGCGGCTGCGCAAGATCGCGCCGGCACCCGAGGACGCGGGCCTGTCCGAGCTGATCCACTTCTGCTGCACCAGCGAGGACATCAACAACCTCTCCTACGCCCTCATGGTCCAGGGCGCCGTCGAGGATGTCTGGCTGCCTCGCGCCGACGCGCTCGCCGAGGCCGTCGCGACGATGGCCGACGAGCTGCGCGAGGTGCCGCTCCTGGCCCACACCCACGGGCAGCCGGCGACGCCGACGACCATGGGCAAGGAGCTGGCAGTGCTGGCGCACCGGCTGATGCGTCAGCTGCGTCGCATCCAGGGCGACGAGTACCTCGGCAAGCTCAACGGCGCGACCGGCACCTTTGGTGCGCACCTGGCCGCCGTCCCCGACGCCGACTGGGTCGAGGTCTCGCGCACCTTTGTCGAGGGCCTAGGCCTGACGTGGAACCCCCTCACCACGCAGATCGAGTCGCACGACTGGCAGGCGGAGATCTACGCCGACATCGCGCGCTACAACCGCGTGCTGCACAACCTGTGCACGGACCTGTGGTCGTACATCTCGATGGGCTACTTCGCCCAGGTCCGCGGTCAGGGCACCGTCGGGTCGAGCACGATGCCGCACAAGGTCAACCCGATCCGGTTTGAAAACGCGGAGGCCAACCTCGAGGTCAGCAATGCCCTCCTCGACGTCCTCGCCTCGACGCTGGTCACCTCGCGTCTGCAGCGCGACCTCACGGACAGCTCGATGCAGCGCAACATCGGCACCGCCCTGGGTCACTCGCTGCTCGCGATCGACAACGCGGGTCGCGGGCTCGCTGGTCTCGACGCGGTCCCCGCGGCGATGGCCGCCGACCTCGACGGCAACTGGGAGGTGCTCGGTGAGCCGATCCAGTCGGTCATGCGCGCGCTGGGCGCCCGTGGCGTCGAAGGGATGGACGAGCCCTACGAGCGGCTCAAGGAGCTCACCCGCGGCCGTCGCATCGGCCAGCCCGAGCTCGTCGAGTTCGTCAGGGGCCTGGGCCTGCCGGCGGATGTCGAGGAGCGCGTCGCCGCGATGACCCCCGCCACCTACATCGGCGTCGCGCCGCAGCTGGTCGACCTGCTGGACTGAGCCGG
>JAKDKQ010000547.1 GCA_030453295.1 Janibacter sp. | reverse complement strand
GGCACGACGATGTCGGAGAAGAAGATCGCCGCGTCGACCCGGTGGCGGCGCACCGGCTGCAGGGTGATCTCGGTGACGAGATCGGGAGTGCGGCAGGCCTGGAGCATGTTGGTCCCACGGCGCAGCTCGCGGTACTCGGGCAGCGAGCGTCCGGCCTGGCGCATGAACCACACCGGGGTGTGCGAGACGGACTCCCCACGGGCCGCGCGGACCAGGGGACTGTCGGAAGGATCGGCTGAGTTCGTCACGGCCGCATCCTCCCACGCAGGCCCATGGAGACTCTCTGGTGTCCTGCCCGCTCCACGGCGTGCCCTCCCGCGTCAGCCGCTCCCTGCGACTTACTCTCGCTGGGTGGCCACCCGACAGATCTCCGACGTGCAGTCCCCGGACTTCGCGCACGCGCTGCGCACCCTGCACGCGGCACGCCTGCGCCCCGAGGTTCGACTGACCGAGGTCCCCGCACCGACACGTCTGGCTCCCCACGCCGTGGCGATGACCGCCGACATCGTCGACCCCGCCGACGACGAGGACATCGCGACCGGTCGTTTCGTCCTGCTGCACGACCCGGACGAGCCTGAGCCGTGGGGCAGCGCGTGGCGCGTCGTCACCTTTTCCCGGGCCGAGCTCGAGGCCGAGGTCGCGGGCGACCCGATGCTCGGTGCTGTTGGTTGGTCCTGGCTGACCGACGCGCTCGAGGCGCACGGCATCGAGCCGGTCAACCTTGCCGGCACCGTCACCCATGTCGTCTCGGAGGCCTTCGCCGACCTGGAGGCACGCGAGCCCGAGGTCGAGATGGAGATCCGCGCCTCGTGGAGCCCCACGGACTCGTCGGTCGGTCGCCACCTCGAGGCCTGGATCGACATGCTGGCCACGGTCGGCGGCCTGCCGCCGCTCCCCTCAGGTGTCGTCGCCCTCCCGGGTCGGCGCCGGTGAGCGACGAGCACGACGACGACGAGGTCGAGAGCGCACCGCTCCCGGTCCTGACCGAACCCGCCGAGGGCGTCCCTCCGGTCATCACCCAGGAGTCCGAGCTCGACGACTGCGCAGCCGCGATCGCCGCAGGCTTCGGCCCGATCGCCCTCGACGCAGAGCGGGCGTCCGGCTACCGCTACGGGCAGGCCGCCTACCTGGTGCAGGTGCGACGCGAGGGCGCGGGCACCTGGCTCCTCGATCCGGTCTACCTGCCGGACATGTCCCCGCTGGACCGCGCCATCGGGACCGGCGAGTGGATCCTGCACGCGGCCACCCAGGACCTCACCTGTCTGGCGGAGGTGGGGCTGCGGCCCCGTCAGATCTTTGACACCGAGCTCGCCGCCCGGCTGCTCGGACTGCCTCGAGTCGGCCTGGCGGCCGTCATCGAGCACTACCTGGGGATCAGTCTGGCCAAGGAGCACTCGGCCGTCGACTGGTCGACCCGGCCCCTGCCCGAGCCGTGGCTGCGCTATGCCGCTCTCGACGTCGAGGTGCTCACCGAGGTGCGCAACCTCATGGGCATCGACCTGGCCG